>JAAKFW010000118.1 GCA_011064905.1 Candidatus Anoxychlamydiales bacterium
TATTAGCATCCATTTTCCCGGTAAGTTTTTAAATTTTAAACAAACGCTTCCTCCCGGAACTAAAGCACCGGGTTTCCGCGTTGGAGAAGAGTGATGAAATTGCCAGCCTACATCTAGACTGGCATATTTTTTTTCTATCTAGATTAAACCGCCATAAGAGAGAATTTAAAATTCTATTTAAGAATTTTAAAAAATAAATTATTTAACAATTAACTTTTTTGCTTCTTCATCAGATAGAATATTTTTTAGGTTTTTATGTTGCAGATCACAAATAAACCCCTGAAAGTTTTTCACTTTCTCATCTAAATGTCCATATCTAAGTCCCAAAAATTTAATCTTTGATTTTTTACAAAACTTTTCAACATCATCAAGATGATTTAATTTATCATCAATAAAAACTACAGATTTAGGCTTAAAATTAATCTTTTTTAAAAACTGATCTAAAACTCTTCCTTTTTCTATACCTTTTGCAAATAAAATTCCCTTTTTATATAAAACTCCATTTTCAAAATAAAAAGTCTCCTTTTTAGGAGCAGTTTTTGAAAAATCAATCTTTAAAGAATCTAACTGTTTTATTGCAGCTAATGAAAAATCAGAATCTCTAGTCGTTAGCCCCATTACTAAGGTGTTTTTCATTTGAAGATTCTCTAAAATATTTTTGATATCTTTTTCAACAAGTTTAACTTTAGTAATCGCTTGAATTTCATGCCAATCTATTAAAGTCTTTTCTAGAGCTTGATTTTTATCTAATCCAGAGTTTTCATATTTTTTCATTTGATGAAAAAACCATTGATCGGAACCAAGCTCTTGAATGGGTTCCATAATGGTATTATCTAGATCGAAAAGAAGCAGTTCATATTTATTTAAATAAGTTGTTATCTCTTTAATATTTTTAACCTCTAGAATTTGAGAAAATAAACTGCTAAAAGAAAATATCATTAAAAAAAATATTTTTTTCATCGTAAATTCAGATCCCTTGCAAACTGCTTTAATGATACTTGAAGATTTTTTCTTATGTTTTTTGCAATAAGTGGTTTGATTAAAACAGCGAAAAATCCTTTTAATTGAACTTTACATGTAATCAAACTACCGTTTATGTCTTCTTCAACTATGTGATAGAACTTTAGTTTCACGAAATGAGAAAACCAAACTACCGTAAGCATATGATTCTTCTTTATATTTTCAATTTTGAATTTAATACCCTTTTTTCTTTCATTTACAACATATCCTTTTTGATTTTCCACAAAGCCTTGCTGTAAATATTTATCTGCCCAAGCTTTAAAAACAACATTTGGCTTAGCAAATGTTTTTACTCTCTCTTCGATATTACCCATTTTGATTACCCATAAATATTGCTTTAAACAACTATTGTAGAAAAATAACGATTTTTATTCAAATTTATCAAGAAAACAGGCAAAAGATTAACAAAAAAAAGTTATTAATTATTATTTTTTTAATAAGGTTGAGTTTGGCAATAAATTTAAAAGAAATCCTTCAATTGGAATACACTGAATACCTTTATGAATAATTTTTTGTTCTCCTCTAAAAAGCAATATTGGAGTGCATTCAGGATAATCTTCTTTAAATGCTTTTAATCCTTTAATATCTTTTGAAAAAATATGAGAATTATTTTTTACTTCAATAGCAAAAAAACAATCTTTACCATAAATTATAAAATCTACCTCTAATCCCGATCTAGTTCTCCAAAAGTAAAGTTTATATTCTTCTTCCTGAAGATCCATCCAAGCATTTAAATGTTGAGCTATTAAACCTTCAAGAGCAGCACCTTGAACCATTAATTGATTATCTAAAGGTCCAATCGGTCTAGAATAATTAAAAACTCCTGCATCAAAAAGATAAAATTTCGGATGAGCAGAAAGTGATCTTTTAGCCATTTTAGTAAAAATATCGATAGTAAACCCCAAAAGAAGATCTTTTAAAATCTGTATATAATTTTCAACAGTCGTTCTTTTAATTAAACATTCACGAGCTATATTAGTTGCATTTAGAATTGAGGCATGAGAGAACGAAATAATTTCTAAAAATCTTGCAAAATCTCCAACATTTCTAACTAACCCCTCTTCTTGAACTTCTTCTTTTAAATAAAGCGCAGCATAAGTTTTTAAAACTTTTTCATGCTCTTCAGAGCTCCATACTAAGGGCAAAAGACCTCTTTCTAAAGCCAACTCTAATGAAAATTCATCTTTTAATTCACTTGCTATAAAAGGATGAAATCTTTTTAGAATAGCTCTTCCTGCTAATAAATTTACTCCTGCCTTTTTTAGTTTTCTTGAACTAGATCCAGTGAGTATAAATTGCACATTTTTTTTCTCTTCGATATAAGAATGAACTACATCGAGCAATTCAGGAATCTTTTGCACTTCATCAATAATTACAACTTTTTTATCTGGATTAGCAACTAGTAGCTCTCTTAATCTTTCTGGAAAAGCTTTATAATACCTCAATATCTCTGGCTTTAATAAATCTACCCAAATAGCATTCTTGAAATGTTTTTTTAAATATGTAGACTTGCCAGTACCTCTAGGTCCAAACAAGAAAAAACTTTGCCTGGGTATTTTAAAAAATCTTTTTATATAACTCATAAATCCTCTCAAAAAGCCATCGCTATTGGCATTTTGAGTCTCATTATGCCAAATCAATTGGCATTTTGCAATATTTTTGTTTTAGTTGCTGACAATTAGAGATTTAAATCATGCGTTTTTTTCAACTTTTAATATAAATTCCGATTATCTGAGCTTTTTCTATAATATGATCTTTCATAGCCATCTCTAAGGCCTTTTTACTAAACTCCCCTTTTAGATCCAGCATTGCATCTAAAGCATAGAGCTTGAAGAAATAACGATGGGTGCCTGTTGGAGGACAAGGACCATAATATCCAACTGCGCCTGCTGAGTTTATCCCCTTTATCCCTAAAGAGGAGGCTTCATCTATTTTATCAGTAATTGGCATGTTATAGATTACCCAATGAACAAACGTTTGATTTGGAGCATCTGGATCATCCATTATAAGAGCTAAAGATTTAGCTTCTTTTGGAATGTCTTCAAAAACTAGTTTAGGATTGATACCTTCTCCTTGGCAGGTAAATTTTCTGGGTATCATCTCATTATTTTTAAATACGCTTGAAATTTTCATAAAAGCTCCTAAATTTTGATAATACAACTACTTGAAAATTTAAAGATTGATTATTCTAAAATCCAGTCTAAAACAATGTTATCTATCCAATGAAACCCTTTTGACTTTCCCGGCATTCCAACATATCCAATATGACCACCTTTTTTTGTTCTGAAAAGATGAACATTTTTAGGCATCACAAAATTTTCGAAATCTTGCATTTTAATTATTGGATCGTCTTCTGAAAACAAGATATTTGTTTCAATTTCGATAGCAGGAATTAAATATTTAGCACTAGCTTTTTTATAATAATCTAAATTATCTTTAAAACCGTATTGAGGAACAGTATAAAGTCTATCAATATCCTGAAAATGAATTTCTTCAGGAAATTCAATTTTTTTAAGATCAGAGAAAAGCTTACATCTATGATCCATGTCCTCTTTTAAAAGCTTTATAAAATATCTCTCATATACTCTATTTTTAGGAGAAGATAAAAGCTTGATACTCGAATAAAGATCTACAGGAGGATTTATAGCTATCGCTTTTTTTAAAAATTGTAAATTAGAAATACTTAGCTCAGCCGCTAATTTTAAAGTAATATTACCGCCAAGAGAAAATCCTAAAAGTGTTAATTCAGATTCTGGAGTTTCGGATAATATAAACTTCAAAGCCTCAAATACATCATCGCTTTGTCCTGCATGATAAATTTTCCTAGATTTGCCTGTGCCTGAGCCGCAACCCCTTAAATTTATACGAATTGACCTAATATTTAATTTTTCTAATTTTTTGGCCAGTCTCACTAAGCAAGCAGATTTATGAGAGCCACAAAGACCATGGATCATCAAAACGCTAGGATCTGTCTTTTCCCAATTTTTAGGGGTTGTAATCTCTAAAGCTAAATAATCGCCATCCGGCAACCTAACAAAGCTCGTATGAGATCTAGGTCCTCGTCTAATGGAAGGTAGCGATCCCATAAACGTTTGAGGGAAAGAACCTTTTATAAATGGCATAGGTGTAAAATCTAATTCTTCACTCACAAAACAACAATCCTTTTTAAACAATCTTTCTAATTGTTATTTTGAGAAAACATTAATTATAAATCAATATATTTATTTACATATAATTATATGTAATTAAGAATTAATTATTAATAAACGCCGATAGGCCGTAATGACCGAAGAAAAAAATTAGCTATTACTCTTTGATGTAGATGTAAAAAGCCCCTTCTTGAAGCAACTTTTCATAACTCATTTGTGATTCAGGAGCAACCTCACCAATAACCTTTTCACCAAATAGTAATTTACAAATATCTTTTTTATACTCAACTTTCGGAGTTCCTGTGCCTCCTCCATTGAAATAATAACTCTCATCAACACCATCTTTGGAGAAAATCACCCACGATGCATTATGAACATCACCCTCATTAGCAACAATAGATTGCAATTTATATCTTTGACCTTCAACTGTTATATGTAAAGAAGGGATTATCTTATCATATGTTTTCTTTGCTTCATAACCTTTAGTGGTATGCCCACCTTGACGAGGATTTTGGATAAACAAGACTTCGTTTTTTGTTGTTCTTATCTTTCTTTCAGCTAATCTAGTATACTTTTGTAGTATCATGTCCTTAAACTCTTCAGCATTGGCACAAGAAGGCTTCCAGTCTGAAAGAACCTTTGTTAGAGAATTATAGCGAGCAAATTTCAGTTGAAAATACGCTAAAGCGTCTCGATCGTCTGATAAGTTTTTAATATTATCAATAGCTATCGAATAATTAGCTCTAATGTCATCTTCTCGTTGCATAAACTCTTGCAAGTTTACCTCTTTACCTGGCTTTTCAATTTTTTTAGAAAAAACAGCACAGATTTCTTCTGCTATTCGATCTATTGGAGAACCTTCTTTTTCACTCATATCCAAAAAAGTAATTTTATCATCTATATTAATCTTTAATTTTTTAAAAAGAGCCTTTAAAAACTCATCTGGCTGCAAGAATCTACCTTTCTCCCCCATGCCCATCACTAAATAACGAAGATCATCTAACTTTTTAGCTTCAACTCTACGATCTTTTGATCTAAGATCATTAGCGATTTGTATTAAATGCTTTCGTATATCTGTAGTGGTTTTATCTGTTTCAGGGCCAACGAGTAATAATTCATCAAAAGACGAAGTTGCACCCAACATATTAAATAATAAA
>JAAKFW010000119.1 GCA_011064905.1 Candidatus Anoxychlamydiales bacterium
ATTAATGGGAGCAAAATTAAGTTTCATTAGACCACGCATAATTTATAGGCTAACATATGGCCAGAGCCAGAATCGAACTGGGGGCACAATGATTTTCAGGCTTAAAAACAAAGATCTAAAAACTTCCCTAACTAACCTTAAATTAACCTAGATTACATAGAATAAAGATGTATGAAAAGCTTTACAAGAAAAGATTTAGCAATCAAATGCAAGCTTTATCAATAGAAAGCAATTTTGAATTACGGCTATATTACGTTATTTTTTCTGCAAAAAGTAATAGGAAAGCCGAAGTTCAATTATTCTGAAAGCAAACCATAAATGGAGTTTAATGTGCTTAACATTTCATCAAATTTTATATTTTTTAATCCTAATGCCTTTAAATCAATTGAAGAATCATTTTTTATTAAAGTAAAAAAAATTTTCATATCTTGGTAAATAGATTCTGGCAAATGAATATGAGAATTTATAGAAAGTAATTGATACAATCGGAAAATATCGTTTCTATGTTTTCGAATGTCTTTTTTATCTACATGAACTCCTGATTCAGATTGTGCTAAAAGATCTAAAAAGGCTCTTGCTTTTAAAGGAATCAAGTGAGTCGGGCCTATGATAGGTAATTTATCAATTGTCAACTTTCCTTCTTGGATAAACTTATAATAATCATCGTTTAATAAAATTGCCGAAAGACTTGAAACTTCTTCATTAACAGGAATCGGGGTCAAATGACTATTATCTTTAAGACAAATCAAATCAGGTTTACGAGAAAATAATTCAAGAATTTCGGGATAAAAGGATTTAGTCGGATTACAAAACCGATAAAATATTTTTTTTCCACTACTTCTTTGGCGAATTTGATAATTAGCTTTTTTTATAAAATTCCAAAAATCTTCTACAAATTGTTTTTCAAGTGCTTCAATACATAAAACAATATCTAAATCTTTTGTAGCACGAAAAGATAAACCCGCTTGTTCCATAGACAACATACAAGCTATTCCTCCGATAAGAGTATAACTCTTACTATAAGAAGCAAAATGTTCTTTAAATAACTCCAATCCTTTTACCATTTTATTTTCTCCATAATGTCCATTAAGGCTTTTTCGACTCTTTCATCTTCTATTCCTCTCAAACTAAGAAAAAGCGAAAATGGATCTACAATATGATTTTCATCAAAAAGATCTGGATCGTAATTCCAAACTTCTAATTGCATATTCGCTCCTTCTGAAATTGGAAGAATATTAATCTCTTCTGATTTAATTAAAGTTTTCCAACCATCTTTAAAAAGCGCAAAAATAGGATAAGAAGATGAATTAAGATTAGATTGCAGAGATAATGCACTAATTCCTGCAATAAATCCTAATGCTTTAATTTTTTCAAATACCGATTTAGTTACTTGAATCCAAAGAACTTTTTTTATGGGATTTTGCATCAGAGGCAGTGCTTGTTTCCAAAGAATTTCACCTCTTTTTTGAAAATAAAAACATCGCTCTTTTCCTTTTCGAAGAGTTTTGCCAAGTCCTAAAGCTTCAAGTTCATTAAAAGCTCTAGTCATAGTCATGCGAGTATATTTCAATTTTTCTGCTAATTTAGAAGGAATAAAATGTTCATTCGCACCATGAATCAAAGCATAAATTACAACAGTTTGAGCAGAAGCCGTTAAAACTTGAGAAACACTATTAGGCTTTGATGTAGTTTGCCGACAATCAATACCTAAATCGGGTAAATACATTTGCACTTTTGGAATTATAAACCGAATACGGTGAGCAATGAGACGAGCTCTATTGTATGCAGGTAATTTTTCTGTAGCAAAAATACAACTCTTTTTTGTGTTTTTCTCGATTAGTTCCATATGTTTTGAAATTTGAGATGGAGTTGCTTCATCTGGATATTTAGCAATAGCTAAAATATAAGATTTATCTAAAACAACAATAGAATAGATCACATATTGATGTTTTAAAAAAATCGGAAGATTATCATTTGATTTCAGAATTTTAGGATCAATTTTAAATCCCAAAACTTCAAGAAGGTATATTTTTAGATTTTCAATCAAATCTTGCATAAACAATAACTTTTTATCTGCATAATAACATCTATAAAGTTATCGTGCAATAATTAAGTTATTTTACTGAATATAAGCATCTTAAAAAGTTTAGAATATGGCCAGACCCAGAATCGAACTGGGAACACAAGGACTTTCAGTCTTAACAATTAAGCTTTAAAAACATCCCTGAATGACCTTAAATTAACCTAGACTACATAGAATAGAAGAACATAAAAAACTTTACAAAAAAAGATTGGCAATCAAAATCAATCTATGTCAATAGCGAGACATCCGCAACTACGGCAATATTCCGTTATTTTTTCTACAAAAAGTTAATAAGAAAGGTGAAATAAAAAAAATGAAAGAAATTATTTTTGAAACTGGTATATTTCGTCATTTTTTTTGCCTTTCTTTTCTTTTGTGGAACTTGAAAAAATCTTCCAATATCCCCTTTATTAGGCCCGAAGCGTTCTATCAATTGTTTATTCTTTGATCTGTTTTTTAATCCCTCTGATCCCAATGCCTATTTGTTTGGACATCTCATCTATAGTTATTTCAGGATTATCTCGCATCAATGATAGAATTTTTTGAGAACTTTCTCCAAGGTCTGGTGAACTTTTTATAAGTTGTGGTGAACTTTTGCGGTGAACTTTTACGGTAAACAAACACCCTCCCCCTCTGTCCTCAATAAAGTCAATATCCGGCCATTCTTCCTTTCCGAACTGCCTTAAAATAAAAACTCCCGTTACTGGTTACATTACAAATTTTTGATTGGTTTAATCTCAAAGATGTTGATTATTTTTCATTTATTTTCAAGTTATTTATTAAATCATTTCTAGTTCAAAAAATGTTTTTTGTTATATGTTTATTATTTTTACTTTTTAAGGACTCAAATATGTTTAAAAAATTCCTCGTTACATTACTAGTTTTTTCTAGTCAATTTTTATTTGCCGAAGAAAATTTTCTACCCTTTTATAAAGAAACAACTCATTTTCAAGCTTTTTGCTTCGAGGAAGACAAAGAAACTACTGATGAAATACTTCAAGTTCTTGAAGCCTTTTGGAATAATTGGGAAAATGATTTTTCTACAATTAATTCAAATTATTTTTTTTCAGATGAAAAAATATCTGTGTTTATTTATCCAAACGTTGAAACTTTTCATCAATTTTTTTTAAAAAATACTTTTGCTCCAAATTGGATGATAGGCTGGGAAGGAAGTGATAACCAGATATCAATGGTTTCTGCAAATAATCCAGGTCCAGAACATACAAAAGAATCTATATTAAATCTTTGCAAAGTTTGTTTAAGCCATATCTTTTTGCAAAATTACTATTATCAGTATAATCATTTGTGTGATTATCTGGATATTTTCGAAGATTACTCAAGAAGAACCTGAAAAAATTTACAAGAAAAGATTGGCAATCAAAATCAATCTATGTCAACAGCGAGACATCCGCAACTACGGCTATATTCCGTTATTTTTTTGAGTAGATAAGATAGAGAATTGACAGAACTTCGCTGTTATTACAATCCAACAGATATTTAATGTATTGTGTTTTTTTCTTTATCAAGACAATCTGGTGCACAATCCGTGCACAATTTAACATGCTAATAATAAGAGTCATAGAATGGATTTAAGATTAAAACTATAAAATTTTACACAATTAATTTAAGCCCAAAAAGGAAGATAAAAAGCACTTTTACCCACACCAACTTTACTTCCTTGAGGCTTGACTAATTTTTCTTGAATTAAGTTTGATTATATTATTCATATTTTCTCAAAAACAAAAGAACTTTATCTATAACCTTAAATTCTGGATTCATAGCATTATGTCCCATTCCTTCAATACAAAAATAGGTAATATCCATCTTTTTAGAAATAGCCTTTTCAATTAAACGATTTGTAAATTCCACTTCCACATCTTCACTACCAGAAATTACTAAAGAAGGACATTTTAAAGCTAAAAAATCATCCTTTTCTTCTTGATCTAGAGCATCTGACCAATAAAGATATGTTTGCCCAAACCACCATTTATTAGGAGTTGGATTTTTTTTCATTTCTTCACATTTATCTTCATATTCTGCTCGATTTTTAGGCAAATCTTCCCACCAAAATATTAACTTATCGCTCCAAAAAGATGAAAAATACATTTTTTCAATAACTTGCCAAATATACTCTTTAAATGTTTGATCTCCACAACCAACTATAGCAACTAAACCATTAGCATTAATATTTTTAGCAAGTTTAATTGCAATTGGCCCGCCTTCACTTCCACCAAGAATAAATATTTCACCGTTCCACCAAGAAGGAGGATTTTCTTTTAAATAATTTACTAATTTTATGTGATCATGAAGTCTTTGAGTAGGAGTATTAAATTTATGAAAAGTTTCTTTGTGAACTGATTCATTAGAAATTCCTCTTCTCTCCATCAATATTAATCCATAGTCTAATTCAGAAATAAGCTTAGAAAAGGGTTTATGTAATCTAATAATACTTTGAGGTCCTTCTTGATGGACATATGAACCTTCAACTACAACTAAAATTGGACGTAAGTTGTTTTTAGGTTCAAAAGAATAATATACCAAACCTTTGTCTAAAAATTGCTTATTACTATTAAAATTTTCTTTTAGATTTGATTTATTAAAAAAAGAAAAAAGAGGAACAACAAAAAAACATAAAATAAGAACAATCCACAATTTTTGTTTGTTATTTAATAATCTATACTGTTTTAGTTTCATAAAATATTTCCTTTTATTTTTTCAGCTAATTCAAATGGATGATAAATTATAGAATTTTTCAAATTAAACATTTCTGAAAATGATGAAATATAAGGTTTTCGATCTAAAAACTTTTTTTGTCTATCTAAAATTGTTCCTCCAAGAAAAAACGCTGGAAAATTCAAACAAAAAGCATTAAGCGGGCCATTTAAGGA
Source organism: Candidatus Anoxychlamydiales bacterium (assembly GCA_011064905.1). GTDB lineage: Bacteria > Chlamydiota > Chlamydiia > Chlamydiales > SM23-39 > JAAKFX01. Next base: position 4,972 of record JAAKFW010000119.1, read on the forward strand.
AATTTAGTATTCCGGCAATACTACGGGGATTCATATTTAAAAAGTGTATGGCCAGACCCGGAATTGAACCGGGGACACAAGGATTTTTAGTCCTAATGAGGCGCTTCCGCCTCTTGCCTTTGGTTACCTCAAATCAACCAAGATGACACGAGTTTACAGGAAATCTCGGATTGTTTTCTAGAAATTTTGGTAATAGAGATCAATCGAATACAAGCTTAGGAAATCGGCAACTCCGTTGGATTTACGGCATTTCTCCAAGA
>JAAKFW010000012.1 GCA_011064905.1 Candidatus Anoxychlamydiales bacterium
TTTGATCTATCCCACACAGCATATACATATCTACCGGAGCTATCTGTAGCTATTTGAGAGTCATTAGCAGTCCCTCCTGGATCAGATAGATTAGGAGCTTCTCCAGTTGGCGTTGTAGCTGGATTAGAAAAATTAACATTTATAGCAAAAATTGATGAATTCAATATAATTGCAAGCAAAATTATATAGCTTTTTAACATTTTGAACATCTTCTATACCTTTTAAAGATTAAGTAAAGAAAAAAAAGATATACTATTTTTTTTATATTATCCAGAAATTTTATAAAAATGCAGTAATTCCCGAAAACGGTTTTCTCCTGGATAATCAAAAAAAAGCTATCGTAATCTTTTTTGGAAAACTTTATCATCTTTTCTCAAAAACTAAGCATTATCATGAAAACATTAAGAAAATATTGCCCTGCAAAAAAACATATCATTAAAAATTGTCCAATTTGTAGTAAAATTTAATAAAAAATAAGGAGTTTTTATCATGAAATTTTATATTGCAACAAGTTTACTTAGAGCAAAAGATCACAACATTGTTAGAGATGCCCTAATAGAGCTTGGTCACACTCTAACTTATGATTGGACTACACATGGAAATGTAAAATGCACAACTACAGAAAATTTAAGAAAAGTTTCTAATAAAGAATTAAATGGGATAAAAGGGGCAGATATTTTAATTGTTTTAATTCCAGGAGGTTTTGGTACACATGTTGAATTAGGAGCTGCTTTAGCCGCTAATAAGAAAATTATTTTATTTAGCCAAGATGAAAAATATTTCCTTCCCTCCAAAGATACATGCGCTTTTTATCATGATCCTAGCTGCCTTCACATAGTCTCTTCTTTAGATAACCTAAGTGAGATTTTTGATGCACTTAATGCTACTGAAAAAGAAAAGCCTTTTTCTAATATTTAGATCAGAGTCTATCTCTGGTATATTAAGGTAATAAATATTTTTAAATTTTTCATATAAATTACTTTAATTAAAAAAAACATTTACTATTAATAAAATCTTTTTCTTTTACCTTAAATTAAAATATAATTACAGCCTACAACAAACAAATTGTTTCTAATTAATAAATTATGTAGTATAATTGCATTATTAATTAGTTTATTAAAAATAGGTGATGCATGAGCGGTACAAGTTCAATTAATTCTTTTGATATGCCCGCAGATCAACTTGTAAGAGAACTTCAAATTGATTTAGAAAACAAAAATCTATTTTCGGGTTTAGATATTTATAATATGGGATCGGCTTCTCAGAAAGTCACTTTAATTAAATTGTGTAACTCCGAGAGAGAGACACTTCTTCACCTTTTGGCAAATAAAATCCTTGATAACCAAGAAGAAGAACAAGACACTAGCTTCCTTAGAAAGAGCGCTTTTGAAATCTTAACAACAGGTAAGATCCAAAAAGATTTAAAAGACATTGTTAATGTTGAAGACGCAAACGATTTTAGTTTTCTTGATTTCGCAATTTTTATTAAAAATGAAAAATTAAATTTCGTATATCAAATACTCAAGCTTATTCCTAAAGAAGATCGAGCTATATGCAAAAGAGACATAGGTTCAGAGGACTTTCAAGCTGAATTAGAAACCCAAGATGTAGAAACTTTATTCGGTTTTTTTAAATTGTCTAATGATAAAACCTCTTTAACAAAAAAATGCGGCCCAAAAAACGTAACACTATTACACATCTTAGGAATGCAAATCATTAAAAACCAAGCAAAAAAGCAAGACATAAGCTATCTTATGGATATCACTCTTAAAATATTAAAAACAAAAGCTCTAAAAAAAGATTTAAAAAATCTAGTGACTGCATTAGATGAAGACGGTCAATGTTTTCTTGATTATGCAGTTTTATGTAGAAGTGAAAAACTAAATTTCATGGATGACGTATTAAAGCTTATTCCAATAGAAGATAGAGATGAATGTCTTAGATTTATATTTCAAAGAGTATTAAAAAATGAAGATTTAGATGCTGCTTTAGCTCTTTTTTATCTATCTAAAGATTCTGAGAAAACATCACTTGCTAAAATACAAATCCCAAAAAAAACGACTTTAATTCAAATGTTAGTAATGCGTATTTATCAAGATTTAGGAAAAAAAAGAACTAACGAACTTTTGGAGAAGCTAATCGAAGTTTTAAAAAAAATTGATCCTAAAGAGATAAAAGAGATAGCTAATTTACAAAATTCTACTGGACGAACTACACTTCATTTAGCAGCTCTTTGCAAAGATAAAACGTTAAATTTATTATCTGACCTTCTTAAATTTATGCCTTCACAAGATAGAGCTGCTTGTTTAAAAACGCAAGATTCCCTTCAAGGCTGGACACCCCTTCACTATTTAGCTAACGTAACTACACATGAAGATGATTTAAATCAAAGACGTATTCAAGAAATTCTAGACCTTCTTCCGAGTGAAAAAGATAAAAAAAATCTAGAAGAAATCAGAGATACTCACGGACGCAGTTATAGAGAAATTCAAGAAAAGAAAAAACAAGCTGAAGTATCTCATGAAAAAGAAGGTGATAGAAAAAAATATCTAGAAGAAAAAAGAAAAACCGGTTTAGCTGCAGTTATCGCCGCTCAACGGAATGCTACAAGCTCCCCCTTTAACCTTAAATCCCCTGACGCTGTAAAATGTTCTCAAAGCGGACTTAATATACCACCGACTCGCAGAGGTCTAATCGTAGCAGATTTTGGAATCCCACCACAAGAACCTAGAAGACCAAAAACACCCCCTCCCGCTCCAACTCCAAATTTATTAGAGTCTCTTGAACGCCCTATTTATGATGATTTAAAATAAAATTTTAATCTATTAAAACCTCAAAAGTTAACCTTATACCTACTATCATCTTAGAACTTTTGATAAAAGCGAAAATTATGTGTTTACAGGTTACAGAAGATTGATTAGCGAGATTTCAAACGAATAGTCATCACATCTTAGTAGCTGGAAATTTTATAATAGGCAATAACTATGAAGCCACTACTAAGGCTACAGATTTCTTTTTTCATCTTTAAGAAAAAATGAAATAGGAAAAGCCATGGAATCTTTAAAAAAGCTTTCAAATTATCTTCAATAATTCTGAGTCTATCTAAAAGATAATCAAGAAAACTCTTTATTAAATAAGCTCGTTGCAGAAAACAAAAATGATAAAGAATTGCAAGCTGAATTTAGAAATATTTCATTAAAAATTTTTGAAAACTATTTTTTTTAGTTTTATATTTTTTTTGCAAAAGATGAACCAACCTTTGCTTTAGTTTCGATATTTTCTCTGCTCATTTCGATCAAATCATCATCGAACTTAATTTGATTTTTCTCAAAGAGTAAAACTATAGAAGAAGCGCCAAGTGAAAAATAGCCTTTTTCCTCCCCTTTTTTATATTCAGTATTTGGAAAAAAAGTTTCATTTATAGCTCCAACGTTTGTAGCTCCTATTTCAATATATAAAATATCTGAAAAATTTTTAGTTTTTAAAATGGTTAACATTCTTTTATTTTCAGATAGGATTTTAATGTTTTTTCTAAGAGCTATTGGATTTACAGAATATAGATATCCATTTATTAATTTAGCCTCTCCTGGAGTGCAATCTACTGGAAAATGAAATCTGTGATAATCATCTGGAGCGAGTCTACAAAGAAGCATTGCACCATTAAAGTATTTTTCAGCTAACTTTTCATCTTGTAGAAATTCATTTAAGTTAAATTTATGATCTTTAATAGAAAAATTATCAATGTTAGATACTTTGGGAAAAGCTAAAAACCTCCCATCTGAGGGAAAGGCTAAAGTATTGCCATCTAGATCAATTTGTCTCACATCTTTTTTTAGTTTTCTAATAAAAAAATCATTAAAAGATTTGAAATCATCTACATTTTTTTCAAACTCCCCTTCATCTATATTAAAGTGTTTGATAAAGGGTTTAATTTTAAATTTAGAAGTTTTTTTTGAGTTTATAAACCCATAAAACTTTGATAAAAAAGAAACTTTTGTGAAGAAAAAAAGAAAAAATTTTGATAAAACATTATTGCTATATAAAAACTCTAGCGCAGTTTTAAAATAGACCTTTTCTACTATTTTTTTCTTTTTTTCTCTATCGAAGAGATATCTTTTACCCATAAACAGATTTATACAAAATATTCATCAAATAAGCAACGTTTAACTTCTTTTGTAAAAATCCCTATTTGGCAGGATCTATTAAAATTTAATTGACAACAAAACTATTTTTTTTAGATGATAAAATTTAATTGTTTTAAAAAAACATCTCATCCATTGGAGAAAATTTATGTACAAAGCTCTATTTTGTTTATTTATTTTAAGTATATCTTCCATTAAAGCGGAAAATAATAACTGCACACCAAATTCAATACCAAAAAATGCAAAGCCAGAGCCTTGCTGTGATATTCCGAAAGAGCCTACAACATCTGCTTATAACGCTCCTGCAAGAATAGATGTTTGCGGATCTAAAGATGGATATCTAACACTAAGCTTTATTTACTGGAAGATAGAAGAAAATATTTTCGTTGCTCAATTTAAAGCTGATGGCACACCTGCTGATAATGACAGAACTAAAATATCTACAATGGACTACGATTATAAACCAGGCTTTAAAATAGGCGGTGGATATAATTTTGAATATGATGATTGGAATGCATACATAGAATATACAAGGTACCATGCAACAAATTCTGTTTCTAGAACAAGACCTAGTTGGTCCCAGTTTATGGAACCTGTATATAATAGGGTAACAACTAGTTCAGGCGATAAGATAGATTTTAAACTTAAATTAGAATATGACTTTTTAGATTTAGATCTCAGTAGATGGCAATATGAAGGTCAAAAATTTTTATTAAAAGCTTATTTAGGACTTCATGGAGCTAGATTAGATCAAAATATAACATCTGTTTTTAAAATAGATTCTCTAAGTATTACAAACAATACAATTTATACCTTAAAGCAATGGATGATTGGTCCAAGAATTGGATTTTATTATAAATGGAAAATTTTAAATTCTCTTAGCATTACCGGAAAAGGATCAACTGCTATGTTGTATCAAAAATTTACAAAAATATTTTTAAGGCAAGAAGATCAAGATTTAGCAACAGTTGGTGCTGCTACATTAACAACTACCGAGAGAAAAAGGAGTTCAGTAAATGGACTATTTGAACTAATGATAGGGTTTGAATATGACAAATATTTTTATCAAAACCAATATCATTTTAATTGTTTAGCTGGATATGATCTTCATGGTTTAGCATCGCATATTTTGCCTCCAGGTTGGCTGGCTTTGCATGGATTGACTCTAAGCGCTAGATTAGATTTTTAATTTTATAAAAAAATGAAAAACACAAAAAGAGAAAAAAGATGAAAATTTTTAAGTCAGTAATCTTATCTATCTTATTTTTGATTTTGCTAAGTATATCTTGCACAGGCTGCGGCGGGGGTGGTGGAGGCGGAGGGAATACCAATGGAGAAGTTGATGTTGGAATAAATGGACAATTTAATCCTGATCCAATAGTTACTCCAGTTCCTCAATAAAAAAATGAAAATTAAATTAATTTTTAATTAAAAAAAATAGATTTTTATTATCTTTGAGTATTTTCTTTTCTAAGAAGTGAATAGATACAAACATCTAAATACTTACCATTTGAAAAAATAGCTTCTCTAGCAATACCTTCAAAAATATATCCACATTTTTGAGCAACAGCAATAGAAGCTCTATGATAATCTGGAATAGCTAGTTGCAACCTATTTATTTTTCTATTAGAAAATAAAAACGAAGAAAAAACCTTTAGAGCTTCTTTCATAAAACCTTTGCCACGATTTTTTTCATCGAAGATTATATATTTAAGCTCTTGAGCATCTAAAAAAATAGATTTTATATAAGATATCATTCCGATGATTTCATTTTTTAAATCTAAGATAAGAGCGAGACCTTTATCCGCTTGCCAAAATCCTGTTGATTCATACTCTTTTTTGAAGTTATATTCAGATTCAATATCAAATGGAAAAAACTCATTTTGCATTTGAGCTAACTCCAAAATAGAAAAAAAATGATCTAGCTCAGATATTTTTATAGGTCTGATTTTTACGTTTCTGCCTTCTATCATTTTTAACCATTTTTTGTGGAAGCATTTTAAATTTTATATCTTTTATAAAAAAAAGTAAATATAAAAAAACAAAATTTGAAATTTATCAAATTAAAATTATAAATATGCAAATTATCTGCAACCAAGACAAAAAATGCCTAGTTGCGATTTTATTCTCGTAGATAACTTGTGCGAAATTTCAATATAGCTTAAAATCAGATAAAATAATAGGAAAAAATTTATATGTTTGGACTTTTAAAAAAAATTATTGGCACCGCTCAAGGAAGACAATTAAAAAAATATTTCAAAATTGTTCAAAAGATCAATGAAATCGAAAAGTCATATCAAAGTTTATCAGAAGATGAAGTTATTGATAAGACTGAAGAGTTCAAAAAAAGATATAAAAATGGAGAGAATTTAGATTTAATTCTACCGGAGGCTTATGCAGTTGTTAAGAACATCTGTAGAAGACTAATGGGCACTGACATACATGTATCTGGATATGATCAAAAGTGGGATATGATCCCCTACGATGTTCAAATTGTTGGCGCTATTGGAATGCACTACGGTGCAATTGCAGAGATGCAAACTGGAGAGGGAAAAACCCTCACAGCTTCGATGCCACTTTATCTAAATGCACTCACCGGAAAAGCAACTCATCTAGTAACTGTAAACGATTATTTAGCAAAAAGAGATAGTGAATGGATTGGAACAATTTTCAAAAAGTTAAATTTGGAAGTTTCATCTTTAACAAATGATGTAGAACCACATAAAAGAAAAGATGTTTATGCAGCAGACATCGTTTATGGAACAGCATCAGAGTTTGGGTTTGATTATCTAAGAGATAACTCAATGGCAACAACAAAAGATGAACAAGTTCAAAGAAAACCATATTTTGCAATAATCGATGAGACCGATTCTATTTTAATTGATGAAGCTAGAACTCCACTTATTATTTCAGGACCAGCTCCTGAAAGCAGACAGATGTATGATGAACTAAAAGCAAATGTATCTTTGCTTGTTAAGAATCAAAGAGATTTATGCTCACAAGTAGCAACAAGATCTAGAAAAACTCTATTAAATCTAGGTATTTTAGATGAAACAGATAGAAAACTTACTAAACAAGAAGAGAGTGCTAAAAAACTAGCTTATCAAGATCTTTGGAAAGTTAGTAAAGGTACTCCTAGAAATAAAATCTTAAAAAAAATAAAAGAAAATCCCGATTTTAGAGCAGAGCTTGAAAAAATAGAGACCTATTTTCATGTAGATCAAAATAAAAAAGAGAAAGCTTCAATTCTATCATCGCTTTTTATCGTTATTGATGAAAGATCTAGTGAATATGAACTTACAGATAAAGGGATATCCTCTTGGGCTAAAATCTCAAATGATATTGACGCAAAAAATGATTTTATGATGTTGGATTTAGGCTATGAATATCTAAAAATTGATGAAGATAAAAGTCTAACAGATCAAAAAAAGATAGAGAAAAAAGTTCATCTTAGAGAAGAAGATGCTAAAAGAAAAGAGAGATCTCATAATTTAAGACAACTTTTTAGGGCTCATCTTTTAATGGAAAAAGATGTCGATTATATTGTAGATCAAAGCGAGATAATAATAATCGATGAGAATACAGGAAGACCTCAACCCGGCAGAAGATTCTCAGATGGACTACATCAAGCTATTGAAGCAAAAGAAAATGTACATGTTCAAAGAGAGACTCAGACATATGCAACAATAACACTTCAAAATTATTTTAGGATGTATGAAAAATTAGCCGGAATGACAGGAACGGCAATTACAGAAGCGCATGAGTTTAAACAAATCTATCAGTTAGATGTTTTAGAGATACCTACATATTGTAACTGTAAAAGAAAAGATACCGATGATAAAATTTACATGACAGAGAGAGAAAAATATGTAGCTATTTTAAAAGATATTAAAAAGCTTTATATGAAAGGCCAACCAATACTTATCGGAACAGAATCTGTAGAGATTTCAGAAAAACTCTCTAGAATATTAAAGCAAAACAAAATCTCACATAATGTTTTAAATGCTAAAAACCATCAAAGAGAAGCTGAGATCATTGCTGATGCCGGCAAAAAATCTCAGATAACAATCGCAACAAACATGGCTGGTAGAGGAACGGACATAAAGCTTTCTGATGAAGTAAAAAATCTAGATGGCCTACACGTTATTGGAACAACTCGTCATAACTCAAGAAGAATAGATAGACAGTTAAGAGGCAGATCAGCTCGTCTTGGCGACCCTGGATCTGCACAGTTCTATGTGTCTTTTGAAGACTCATTAATGAGACTTTTCGCATCTCCTAGACTTACTTCTATGCTACAAAGATTTAGACCAAAAGAGGGCGAAGCTATTTCCGCTAAAGTATTAAATAGATCGATAGAAACCGCTCAAAAAAGAGTTGAGCAAAGAAATTTCATGATGCGCAAACATACGATCGAATATGACGATGTAATGAATAAGCAAAGGCAAGAGATCTATTCCTTTAGAAATGATCTATTAAATTCTGAAAATTCTATTGATTTAGCAAAAGAGGTAATTGAAAGCATAGTAATTAGTAAGGTTTCAGAGTTTTTTCAAGACAAACAAACTCTTTGGGATCCTCAAGGATTTGTTTCGTGGCTTGTCTCTAACTTCCCGGTTAGCTTTGATATAAAAGCTTTTGATGATGATTACATTGATATTACCGATATTGAAAAAATAGCTACTCAAAAAATACTAGATGTTTTTGATGAAAAATTAAAAATCCAAAAAAGTCTAATTATAAACTTTAAAAAATTAGAAGAAGAAAAAGATGTTTTAGATGTTTTAAACAATGTTATTAAAAATATAATGATCAGTAAAATAGATACACTTTGGCAAAGCCATCTTCTTCACATAGATTATTTAAGAACAGATGTTGGTTTAGCAACGGTTGCTCAAAAAGACCCATTAATTGTTTTCAAACAAGAATCATTTTCACTCTTCGATACATTTTCTAATAAACTAAAAATGTCCATTGCATCTGATCTATTTAGATTTGAGATGATTCCACCGAAAGACTCACTTCAAGAAACGATTAAACACTTACAGTTAGATACACAAAAATCTTTTGTTCCTCAGCCAGATGAAATAACTGCAAAACAAAATAATCAAAAGCCGAAAGATATAAAACCAGCTCCAGTTGTAAGTGAAAATAAGGTTGGTAGAAATGATGATTGTCCTTGTGGTAGTGGGAAAAAATATAAAAAGTGTTGTGAATCGTTAAGTTGATTTTAAAAAAAGTAATTATTACTTAACTAGCTCCCCTTCTGAAGTTTTTAAATCCGATTGCGTAAAAAAAAATCGCAGTTCTTCATTTTTGCAGTACCCAATAAGCTTTTTATTTTCTGAATCTCCAACATCTAATCAAATATAAAATAAAAAATCATATTGTTTTTGAATAAATACTTTTTTTATTATTTTAATAAAATGAGCATCGTTGAACCGAGAGGCCAAGTGCAAAATATTTTCACCAAAAACATTTTGCAAGTCTAATAATACCCTTTATCAAACACTTAAGAATCTAAAGCAGAAAAAAAAGTTTAATATTGAGTGACTTATAAACAAGCTTTAGTCCCCCAAGAAGATAAGAAGCTTTAATCTATTATTGTTATAGAAAGTTCTTTTTAAAAATTTGATCTATTTCTTTTAAAAGATTTTTATTATTATCAAAATTACTTATCTCAAATCTTTGAACTCTATCAAAGAGAGGAATAGCATCAACTGATGAACTATCCGCATTTGCAATTTTTACTACTGTAAAAAATGCAATTTTATTACATTCTTTATCTTTATTTTCTCTAACCTCTTTTTTCAAAGATAATTTAAAAAAACCGTTTCCAGTTTTTATAGAAGGTGTAATAAATATTATGGTTATATCCTTCCCGGAATATGCCTTTTCAGTTTTTGCTTCATGAAGAAATACTAAATCGGCTAAAGGGACACGTGTACTATAAACTCTATAATCGCCATCAAACATTTGAATCTCCTTTTAAACAAAATAAGCACACATTAAAATTCATTTAAGGTTTTTCTAACAACTAGAAAATAAATTAAAAATAATTCTTTATAAAAAAAGCAATAATTAATCTAAATTTTTAAGTCCTTTAAAACCAAAATATACAAGGGGAATAGAAATCAGAGAATATAAAAACCAAAACTTTGCATTCCATTTTAGATATAAAACTCCATTTTGAGAAAAGACTAAAAGCAAAATACTAAAGACCAAAATATTAATACCAGTCCAAAAAAGTGCTGTAGGAATTAGAGCATTCTTTTCTTTCTCAATTGGCGCTGAATCATCTGCATGCTCTTCTTGATTGTCTTTATCACCTTTTTCAATACCGCTCTCTTCTTCGTAGTACTTAGAAGAAGCTGTTTGAATAGCTTTAGGTTTGTAAGGCGGTGGATAGAGCGACGACAATGTCTCTTCATAAGATAGAGATTTTACATCATCTTGACTTTTTTGCTCCGGAAGATCTTCCTTTTTTTCAAAAACATTGCTGCCACAATATGGGCAAAAAATAGCATCCATTGAAATACTTCCATCGCAGCTGGGACACATTTTTGTTAGCTCTTCTTGCATTCTTTCTCCATTTAACTACTTTAATTATTAACAAAAAAACGAGCTTTTGAAAAGCAAAAAACAAAGTTTCTAGAAACTAATAATAAAATAATATAAATTATAAAAAAAAGATAGGAAATATATATGTCAGATAAAAATTTTGATTTAGCGATAATAGGAGGAGGACCGGGCGGCTATTCAGCAGCTATAAGATCTGCTCAAATGGGTAAAAAAGTTGCTTTAATTGAGAAACAATTTTTAGGTGGAGTTTGTTTAAATGTTGGATGTATTCCAACGAAAGCTCTTCTATCGTCAACGGATGCACTAGATATCATAAAAAAAGCTGACACATTTGCTATTCATGTTGAAAAAGTTAGTTTTACCCTAGAGGGTATGATTGAGAGAAAAGATAATATTGTAAGAGATTTAAGAAAAGGATTAGAAGGACTTTTACTTTCGAATAAAATTCAAATAATAAAAGGAAAAGGAAAATTTTTATCTAAAAATGAAATTGAGATAACAGGACAAACAAGTGAAAAAATTTCAGCTGAAAACATAATTATCGCAACTGGATCTTATCCTACTGAAATACCAAATATTAAAGTTGATCATAAAAAAATTTATAACTCTAATTCACTACTATGTTTAAAAAAACAGCCAAAATCCATGGTTATAATCGGCGGAGGATATATAGGCTGTGAATTTGCTTCTTTTTACACTCGCTTAGGCGTGAAAGTTACAATAATAGAAGCTCTTCCTTCAATTTTATACTCTCATGGAAAAGATTTAGCTAAATTATTATCTGGCTCTTTTAAAGCAGAGGGAGTTGATTTAAAGGTAGCTACAAAAGTTTTAAAATGTGAAGAAACAGCAGACGGTATTGAAGTGTATTTAGATAATAATGAAGTTATAAAATCTGAGATCGCTCTTTTAGCGGTAGGCAGAAAACCTTTAACTCAAGATCTAAATTTAGATGCTTTAAATATTCAAATGGGAAAACAAGGTGAGATAATAGTAGATGATCAAATGAGAACATCTTCACCAAATATTTTTGCTATTGGAGATGTAATTGGGAAGTGGATGTTAGCTCACACGGCTGTTCATGAAGCTTTAGTTGCTGTAGATACAATTCATGGAATTGAAAGTAAAATGGATTTTTCAGCTGTTCCAGCAGTAATTTTCACAAAACCCGAAATTGCAATTGTCGGTCTCACTCCTGATAAAGCAAAAGAAAAAAATATGGATGTTGAGATTGCAAAATTTCCTTTTACAGCGCTTGGAAAGGCGCACGCTCTTAGTGAAAAAAAAGGTTTTGTAGATGTTGTCATTGATAAAAAAACTAAAATAATTTTAGGCGCTCAAGCAATAGGTCCTTCTGCTTCTATTTTAATAGCAGAAATGGGGCTTGCAATTACCAATAAATTAACAGCTAATGCTGTAATCGATACTATCCACGCACATCCAACTCTTCCAGAGAGCTGGCAAGAAGCTCTTTTAATCACTCTTAACAGACCTCTTAATTTCCCTCCAAATTTAAAACTATGAATTTCCCGAAGTTTTTAAGAAAAAAATTAATTATCGGTCCTCTTAACAAAACTATTGAAACCATAAAAAAAAATAAAATTCACACTGTATGTACTGAAGCTAATTGTCCAAATAGATTTGAGTGTTTTTCAAAAAAAACAGCAACTTTTTTAGCTCTTGGAAAAAAATGCACAAGAGCTTGCGCTTTTTGCGATATAGATTTTCAAAAATTTTCAAAAGCGCCCGATCCAAGAGAACCTTTTAATATTGCAAAATCCGCTAAAATATTAAAGCTTAAACACATAGTTATAACTATGGTTGCAAGAGATGACCTAGATGATAAAGGAGCAAATCATTTTTGCAAAATAATCTATGAAGTGAAAAAATTAAACCCAAAATCTACTATAGAAACTTTAACATCTGACTTTTCTTTGAAATTTGATTTAATTGACCTTGTTTTAGATGAAAAGATAGATATTTTTAATTATAACATAGAAACGGTTAGACGAATTTCTCCAATAATAAGACATAAGGCCACATACGCTAGTAGTTTAAAGATTTTAAAATATGCAAAAGAATCAAAAAAAGTAAAATTTGTAAAATCAGGTTTAATGGTTGGGGTTGGAGAAACTAAAAAGGAAGTTTTTCAAACAATCAAAGATCTAAACGAAGCAGGGGTTGATATAATAACAATTGGCCAATATCTATCCCCTAATAACAAGAAATACCCCATCAAATCTTTTGTAACGCCTAAAGAGTTCCAGGAATATAAAGATTTCGCAAAGAAGATAGGCGCAAACAATATCTATGCAGATCCTTATGTTAGATCTAGTTATAACGCTAAAGCCATTCTAAATAAAGCCTTGTTTAAATAAATAAAATTAACAAAAAATCTTATCTTTAACTTAATTTTAAAAATATATTGATTTGTAATTATTTATTTATTACGTTGCAGTTTTAGAGGAAGAAAATAAATCAATATTTTACATGCTATTTGAAACAACAATGAAGCATCACAATATTGCCAGTATTATTTTAGCTGGCGGGAAGGGAACGAGGCTTCATCCATTAACTCTATACCACTCGAAACCTGCAGTTTCATATGGAGGAAGATATCGACTAATAGATATCCCGATATCTAACTCACTAAACTCAAACATCCGTCAAATACTCGTTATCGGACAGTATCTTACAACAGAGATAGGCCATCATCTCTCTCAAACCTATCAATTTGATAATTTTTTTCCGGGAAGGTTAGATCTGATCACTCCTGAAGAAAAACCAAATGGCGAGAGAATTTTTTTTAATGGTACAGCAGACGCTATTAGAAAAAACTTAGATAAGATTCTAGAGCTTCCTGTTGATTTCTTTTTAATTCTCTCTGGAGATCAACTCTATAACATTGATTTTCAAAAAATGTTTAACTTTGCTAAAGAAAAAGATGCAGATTTAACAATAGCATCTCTACCCGTTAGCGAACAAGATGCAAAAAGGTTAGGTCTTTTAAAAATTAATAAAGACTCATACATAGTAGATTTTTTTGAAAAACCTCAAGAGAATGAGATTTTAAATAATTTTAGATTAAATGAAACCCTCGATAAAGAATGTAAAATCACAAAAGAAAAACCTTTTTTAGGTTCTATGGGCATCTACATCTTTAAGAGAAACGCTTTAAAATCACTTCTCTTAGAAGATCCAAGAGAAGATTTTGGGAAACACTTAATTCCAACGCAGTTAAAAAAAGGAAAAGCAGCCTCTTTTGTTTATGATGGGTATTGGGAGGATATTGGAACTATAAAATCTTTTTATGATGCAAACCTTGCCCTTACAACATCTAATTTAGGGCTTAAAATATATGATGAAAAAAACCCAATATATACATGTGCGCATCATCTTCCCGGAGCCAATATAAAAACTACTAAAATAACAAACTCAATAATTTGTGAAGGCTCAGTTATTGAAGCTAAAGAGATAACTCACTCAATGATAGGTCTAAGAACTAAAATAAAAAAAGGCACTATAATCAAAGACAGCGTTTTTCTTGGAAACTCAACATATACATCTCCTGAGCAAACAAAAGACGTTCTGCCAGATGTTTTTGAAATTGGAGAAAACTGCACGATCGAAAAAACAATAATCGATGAGCATGTAAAAATTGGAAACAATGTAAAACTAATAAATAAAAATAATTTAACATCATTTGATAGCGAAAATATCTATGTTCGAGATAGTATAATTATAATAACAGCAGGAACTATCTTGCCGGACAACTTTGAATTTTAAATGCAAATTTTTGCTATTTCAGATCCACATCTCTCCCTTTCAACTCCCGATAAAAACATGCAAGATTTTGGAGATACTTGGAAAGACTATCAAGAAAAAATTAAGAACAATTGGGAGAAAAATATAACTGATAATGATTTGGTATTAATCCCAGGGGATATCTCATGGGCAATCAAATTCAAAGACGCTCTGATAGACTTAGAATGGATCCATGACCTACCAGGTAAAAAAGTAATAATAAGAGGAAATCATGACTATTGGTGGCCTTCTGCTACCAAATTAAAAGAAGCTCTTCCCCCATCTATTTCTTTTATTCAAAATAATTCTCTTAATTTTGGAGAGATTTCGATTGCGGGAAGTAGACTTTGGGATAGCACTGAGTACAATTTTAAAGATTATATTAACTTTGTATTCAATCCTAAAGAAAGAAAAGATCTTCAAGGAAATATTCACAAAGATCTATCTGAGAGAATTTTTATAAGAGAAATTGAAAGGCTAAAGCTTAGTTTAGAAGGGATCGATAAAAATGCTAAAACTAAAATTGTTATGACTCACTACCCTCCCATTTCAGCAGATTTAAAAGATTCAAAAG
>JAAKFW010000120.1 GCA_011064905.1 Candidatus Anoxychlamydiales bacterium
GATTGATTTTTCTTCATCGATATTTAAATTTAGAGCTATTTTATTATAATCTCTACCAAGTCTTTGATCTAAAGATTGAGCTTGAATTAGAGTTCTTGGAAAATCATCTAAAATATAACCTGTTAAATCATAGCCTTTATCATGTATATGATTAAAAAGCATTTCAACAACTATCTTATCTGGAACTAATTGCCCCTCATCCATAAAAGCTTTAGCTGTTCTTCCAAGCTCCGTTTCATTTTTTATATTTTCTCTAAAAAGATCACCTGTTGAAATATGGGGAATCTTTAGCGCTTTACTAAGCTCAGATGAACTAGTGCCTTTTCCAGCGCCTGGAGCTCCCATCATTATAACAACTAAGGGTTTTTCTTTTTTTGAATTTCTATAGGTTGTTAGCCCAATCAGCAGTACTGCCGCTAAGACAAAAAGCAAAAGAATATTTTTCATTTTTTACCTCTAAATTAGATATATTTATGATGCTAGTTTACCTGAAATAGAAAAGATACTCAAAGTCAATTGAATACTTAAAAATTTAAATTACGATAAAAAATACTAGCTAACATCTAAGTGATAAGTTTTGCCAGATTTTATCGAATTTGAAACAGGACAATCTTTTATAGCTTTTTCTAAAAAAGTTTTTGCTTTTTCCTTATCTTTAGCACCTGTAACTTTAAATTTAAGATCTAAATTTGTAAGTATTAGATTTCCGTTTTCTTCTTTCTTATCTAAAGAAACTATGACACTACCTTCAATTTTTTCAAATTCAATATTATTTTTTTCTGAAATAGCTTTATAAACAGCTATTATACAATTTAAAACAGCGAGTCCATATAAATCTTCTGGAGTATAAGCCTTTCCAGGGCCATGAAATTCTACAGGGATACCAACTTTAATCGGCTCTAGATTGTTAACAGAGCATTGCCAAGTATTTGAAACTCCTGGTTTTGCATCAGCTTTAACTTCAAATTTTAAGGGAAAGTCTACCATAATTTACCTACTCTTTTTTCTTTATTGTGCAAAAGATTCTATTTTTTTGCAAAATTAGTTATAATTATTTTTAAACAAAAGTTTATCTTATGCAAGAAAAGTATTTATTTAGGATCAAAAAAGAGGGAAAAACCTTTTTGCATTCAAAAAAAGAATTTGAAGATCTTATGGAAATAACATATTTATCAAATCTTAGGTTTGATAGCGTTAAGATACTAAATAAAGTTAAAAAAATATGTATTTCAGCTGAAAAAGAGGGGTATTTAACTAAAGAAAATATCTGGTTTGGAGCTTACTACGAAAAAGAGATAAAAACGCATGTTATTCCAGATGTGTATATTAAATGGATTGATAACATAAAAGAATTTGGGATCTTTGCTAATAAAGATTTTAAGATCCGCTCTTTTTTAGGGGAGTATACTGGAAACGTTAGAAAATATAAAAAAATTATAGACGATAAAAACTCATACCTTTTTGAGTATTCTATAGGATATAAAAAAACTCCATATACAATAGATGCTAGAGAGATGGGAAGTTTAATTAGATTCGTAAATCATAGTTTTATTCCAAATGTTGAACCTTTATCTGTATATTTAGAAGGAAAGGTTCATTTAATATTTAGAACCAAAAAAGTTATAAAAAAAGATGAAGAACTCACTTATAACTATGGGCCATTTTACTGGAAGAAAAGAGAAAAACCAATAGGTTTAAAATGACAGATTTTTTAATGGGGAAAAACACCATTTTAGAAATTCTAAAACATAAAAAAGAGATCATTATAGAGATTTATACTGCTAAAGCTAAAACAGATCCAATGATTTTAGATCTTATGAAAAAGATACCTGTGAAGTTTGTATCTAAAAAGACTTTAGATAACTTAGCTAACTCTACTTCTCATCAAGGTATTTTAGCTAAAATCAAACCTAGAAATTATTTAAACCCAAAAGATTTTATTAAAAAAAATGAAGATAAATCTAAATCTTTAGTTTTAATGTTAGATAGTATTTTTGATCCTCAAAACTTAGGAGCAATAATTAGAACAGCTGAGTGTTTTTCAGTAGATGGAGTTATTTTTTCTAAAAATAGGGGAGCAGATATAACCCCTGTTGTATCTAAAGCTTCTATGGGAGGCTCTGAGCTTGTAAATTTAATTAAAGTATCGAATTTAGCTAATGCTATAGATATATTTTATGAGGCCGGTTATTCAATTGTAGCTACAACTTTAGAAAAAGATTCTAAGGATTTATATGAGTTTAAGTTTCCTGATAAAACTCTCTTAATTATGGGTTCTGAAGGAGTAGGCGTCCAAAAGCTGTTATTAAAAAGAGCAGAATATAAGATTTTTATTCCAATGCAAGGAAAGTTACAATCATTAAATGTTTCAGCTGCTAGCGCTATTGTTTTATCTTACATTAGAGCTCAGGCCAACTAATTAGCTAGCTTGATTAAAATAACTATTGGTTATTTATTTTCCTTAAAAGTGTTTTGTAGTTATCGACTTGCGACAAGGAAAAAGAATTTATTTTAATAAATATAAAATATATTTGACCTAAAATAATTGACAATGTATATTTATTTATGTACAATTAAAAATGAATAGTTAAAATGAAGAAAAAGCAATTAGAGAAGATGCTTAAAAAATATAATTGGGAATTAGCTAGACATGGAAGCAATCATGATATTTGGAGTAATGGTGAAATATGTGAACCCGTACCTCGACATAGAGAGATAAATGAATTATTAGCAAAAAAGATATTAAATAAAGCAAAGAAAAATAGAGGAAAACAATAATATGGAGTTTGAAGGAAAAATCTGGAAAGAGAAAAATCATTGGTTAGTAGAAATAACATCTTTGGATTTGATTACACAAGGCAAAACAAGAAAAGAAGCTTTATTTATGCTTAAAGATGCTGTTTATGAGTTATTGCAATATTATTTTAAGAAAAAATGTAAAATTCTAATAAATGAATATGGAAAAGATATAGTAGGGATTTCAACGTCAGATAGTAAAGTTTTATTAGCACTCTCATTAAGAAGGCAAAGAGAGAAAGAAAATTTAACTGTTAGAGATATTGTACATCGATTAAAATTCAAGTCGCCAAATGCATATTCTCAATATGAGAGAGGCCGAATTAATATATCTTTAGAGCAATATGAGAAAATGCTAACAGCTATCAATCCTTCTACTCATTATTTATTTAGATTAACTTGAATCGAAATGAATAATCTTATATTAGAGCTCAGGCCAGCTAAGCTCTAGAGTTTCTATTCCCTCTTTTGCAAACCAGCTGTCTAATTTTACCTCCATTACTTTAGCTTTTTGAATTACCTCAGCTAAATCAGATGATGTATCTGATCCTTTAGCCTGATCTATTAAAGCAAGGATTTCATTATATAGAGATTCGTCTGGATCGAAAAATGAAATTTCCTCGATCTCTTGTAGATTACTTTTTATTGATCTTAAATTATCGATAATCATAGTTTGATTATCGAAAAATTTATGCATTTTGTCTTTTGCCATATTTTATCTTCTTCTGAATGTATTTAAAAAGAAAAACCAAAAATAAGAGATATAATTTTTTACTTTTAAATTTTCATTTTTTGTTTTTAAGTTATCACTCATAACTCTATATGTAATAGAAGATATATTTTTCCAAGAAAAATTTATAGCAGAGCCAAGTCTCATTGCATATTTATAGTGCTCTTTTACTTTTTCATGAATTTTTTCGTTAAATTTTCCCATAGGGTAGACAAAAGTAGTTATTTCAGTTTGAAGTTTTTTCTCTATTATTTCTTTGGATTTTATAATTTCTAAATCTAGGTTTTTGCTATTTATTAAATTTACATGATTATATGAGTGAGAGGCCATTTCAACGAGATTAGAATCTACCATCTCTTTAATTTCTTGCCAGCTACAAAAGGGTGCTTTGGTTTTATAGATATCATCTTTCATAGCATCTTTATAAGGGACATTTAGTCTTATCTCGTCATCAACATTTGTTGAATCTAGAATATATTTTATGGGGAGAGCTAAAACAGCTTTTATTTGTAATTTTTTTAATAGGGGATATACATATTTATAAAAATCATAAAAAGCATCATCGAAACTAAGACAGATATTTAATTTAAAGGGATTTAGTTTATCACCTGGCAAAACTACTTTGTATTTGCTTGCTATGTGTGTTAGATGCTCTTCTATTATTTTATAGGAATTTGAATATTTATCTGAATTTATCCTGTGATATGAAAATGTTAAAAGCATATGTCTTTTGAATTAATTTCATAGAGTTTTAGATATTTATAAAAAGCTACATTTGCGTTGTATACAGATATAATAAAGCCCTCTTTTTTTGCTAAAAATCCTTTTTTTAAAATATAGCTTTTAAAAAAAGCAAAAAGTCCATGAAAGATAGCTTTAGTAAGAGAGGATTTTTTTTTGTTTTTATTTTGCTTAGCAAAAAGAGTGGTATATTGATTCATTTTTTGTAAAAAATCATCTGTTTTTCTATATGAGAAATGAGAAACAGGGTTTTTAAAATACTCTATTTTGACATCTTTTTCTAAAAGCTTTTCATGAACAAAGCTTTTAGAAAAACTTGTTTTGTTTTTATTATAGAGCCGTAGGTGTTTTTCATTTTGCCAGCCGCAACATTGAATAAGCTTGTTGTTGTAGAAATTGAGAAATGAAAACCCATAGATATGGTTTGGATCTAATTTTTTAGAAAAAATCTCATTTTTTAAACCCAAGGATACTACTTCGTCTGTATCTAATGCTAATATCCAATCGTTTTTAGATAATTTAGCGCCTGCATTTCTTAAATGTCCAAATCCATCAAATTTTTTTGAAAAGATTTTTACATTTTTATAATTTCTAGCAATATCCAAACTATTATCCGTAGAGCCTGTATCTAATAAAATCACTTCATCAAAAGTTACTAGTTCATCTAGAACCATTTTCAAAGTATCGGAAGAATTTTTACAAAGCATTACAACGCTAATCATAGCACTAAATGTAACATAGAGATTAAATCAGAGCTAGCATTTAACGGATGCAAAAAAATAAAAAATCTGATATGTTTTAAATTTTTGCATTAATTTAGGAAAAACAGTCAATCACCCCTCCCTAAAGGAAAGGGCTTGAACCGTGAGGATCAAGGGCAACTGGTTGACCAGAGAACTAACAGGGAGATTTAAATAATGTTAGTAGCCGTTAAGACAGAGAAAAGACAACA
>JAAKFW010000121.1 GCA_011064905.1 Candidatus Anoxychlamydiales bacterium
ATATTGCTTATCAATTACTAAATTATCGTTAAAAGTCTCTTTTAAAATATTTCCAAAGCTATCAATCTTTCTTTCTATCTTTGTTTGCTGAATTTTATCCTCAGCCTTTAACAAAAATCCCAATTTATTATATTTGAAAGTTTGATTTACTTTTTTATCATTTGAATTAATTTTATTTAAGTTTCCTAAATGATCATAACTATATTGAAGTTGAGTGCCGATAGGTAAATCCTTCAATTTTAATCTGCCGGATGATGTATAATCATAGACGGTCTTTTTTTCATCTTCAGATCCATACGCTCTAATCAAATTTTCAACAAGATTATTTTCTGTGTATGTATATCTTGTCGTTATTGTTTTTTTATGATTATTTTGTTCATAAATAAGATCTTTTGTTTCAATTAAATTTCTGTTTGTATCATATCTAGAATCCACTGAAGACAAAATAGCCTCATGAGCATCTAATATATTTTTATTTGTAGGATTTGAAAAAACATCATAAGTTAAAACAGTTTTAATATTTTTAGGATCAGTTTTTTTTATTTGTAAAACTTTTTGATTAATTGGATTGATGAAATTTTCAATATATTGGGTTTTAGTGAAATTTCCCGCTCCATCTTTATGTTCAATCTCTCTTCCAAAAGAATCGAAAGCAAAAGTTTCAATAGGTTGTTTATCATTGATATTCCTAATTATTGACTCTCTATTCCCGTCTTTATCATATGTATAAGCTATTTCATATAGAACTTTTCCAGTTTTACCTGTTTTCGTCTCTTTTGTAATGCGATCTAAAAGATCTCTTTCATAATTAATATAAAGAGTATTATCACGGTTTTCTTTGCATATTAAATTTAGTCGACCTAAATTGTCATATTGAAAAGTTGTTTCTCTTCCTTGAAAATTTTCAAATATTTTTCTACCCCACCCATCATAGCTATAATTAGTGGCACCCTCTTCTTTATCGCTCTTTTCAATTAGATGATAACTATCATATTTAAAGTTTTCATTTGCGATTTTATTATTATCAAAATAATAGCTTTTTGAAATTACTCTTCCGAGTATATCATAATCATATCTGGTTTCTACTCCTTCTTGATCTACATAACTTTGTAGCTTTGAATTTTTATTATATCTAAAAGTTTCTTTAGCTTCATTTGGATGTATAATTTCTATAAGAGATCCATATGCATTGTATTGATACTTTGTGATATACCCCTTTGCATCAGTAAAGCTTGTTTCTAAACCCAAAGCATTGTAAGTAGAATTAGTTATTACATCCAACGAAGTATCATCTATTGAAAGAACAGGTGGATTTGTTTTTGTCTTTACATTGCCGGTGATAAGATCATATTCAAATCTAGTACTATTACCAAATCTATCTATCTTTTGAATCAGATTGTCCGATTCATCATATTCATTTGAATTTATATGAATAATTCCATCTGATCCAGTTTTTATAATTTTCTTTAGTCTGCCCTTTGTATCATATTCTTTATTCGTAGTTAGTTTATGTGAATAATTTACAGATTGTTTTTCTCTACCTTTATCATCATATTCAAAAGTTGCTTTATCCTTTAAAGGATTTGTCTCTGATAAAAGATCTCCTCTTTCATTATAAGTTTTATTTATCGAATGAGAATAGCTATTATTCGCATCATAAATATCTTCTTTAGATACATTCCCCCACTTATCATATGTTAAACATGTTCTTTTGAATAATTTTTCTATTCCATTTTGAAGACATTTTTCTTCAATCGACTCTATCATATGAAGAAAAGGCTGAGCTTGTCTAAGATTATACTTTGTTATAGTTCTTTGAGACACAGTTTGAAGATCGTATTTATCTAAGCTAGATCCATCATCTTCAATTTTTTTAATTAAATTATTAGAATCATCATATTCATAAAATTCACGTAGTAAAATACAATCATTATCTTGAGTATATTTTTCTGTAATTAGATTTGTGCCCGATAAGTATTGATAGGTAGTTAAAAGCCCATCTTCTTTTTTTTCTTCTAAGAGAAGATTAAGACCCTCTTGGGAAAACTTTCTAACTATTGTATAACTATCTATCTTACCATTACCTTTTAGATCTCCTGTAAAAATCTCCTCTATTGGATTTCCAAGTCCGTCATATTTATAAGTTTTCTTATAAAATATTTTGCCATTACCATCTTTTAATTCTATTGAACTCAACCAACCGTTATTCAGCCAAGTATAGGCCTTTTCTTTTTTCAAAGACCCCTCTATGTCAAAATCTTGGATAGCTCCGATTTGTAAATTTTTGGTTATGCAATATTTAGTTATAGTTCCATTGATATTTTTAACAGAAGTTACTCCTGTTTTTTTGCCAGCAATAGCCGGATCATAATTGATATCATAAACAGGAGAAAAACTACCGTCTGCACCTACAGGCAAACAAAGTTTTTTAATTCTAAAATGATAATCTGAGCCTTGAAAAGGGGCATATTCACATGTAAAAACAAGATCCTTGCCTAAATATTTATCCATTAAAAACTTTTTATCGTAAGTAATACTTTCATTTTTATAAAAAGGAGAAATTACAGCTGTCAAAATATGAGGAGAAAGGAATTTATTAGAATGACTCCCTTTTGTATCAAAACCCATTACTTTTTTAGTATATATTATTTCTTTTTCAAATATTCTTTGGTCGTTATTATAAAAACATTCTTTTTGACAGGAGCTTGAATACTTTTTAGAAAGATCAGATATGCTATGTAATGAGATCGTTGCATAGACAAATCTCTCTTTAGGATCCATGCTATCAATGGATAGTAGTCTATTACCATTATAATTATATCTTATAACTTTTCCATTTGGTAAAATTTCTTTTTCCAGACAAAAGTTATATCTAATATTATTTACGCTATTATAATATCTTTTAGTTCCATCAGCTGCTAAGACAATTATTTTATGTCCATTTCCGGATATAGTAACTTTTGTATTTCTAAAATCATATTTCCCACTAGGATTATCATTTTGAATATTGCTTATTCCATATTGATTTCCTATAAGTTTTGTTTGACCTTTAGAAATTTCATATTCTAATGTTAATCCACTTGGCTCTGAAATTTTTGTTATAATTTTTGATCCATCATTATACGTTGGAGTTAACTCACAATGAGAAAAAATCCTCCAACCTTTATAAACATTCCTTATGTATTCATATAGCTTCTCTTCATTCCAATCAGGATCGCTCAAAAATCTATAAGGCATATAAGGAGGATTATAATATCTAGTTAGGTTAATGCTTTGAGCCCCTTTTGCTATCAAATCTGTATTGGATAAACTAGGACTTCCACTTAATGGATTGACTACATCGCCTATTAAAAAATCCGATGATTTATAATGGCTGGATATTTGTTCCGGCGTAGATATGGGGATAACTTCTTTCGTATTACCTTCATTTTGATGGGCAGATAGAGGGTTTATGAATGGTAAAACAGAAAAAAAAATATAAAAAATCGAAAATAATCTAGACATTATTCCTCCTGGAATAGTTAGAAAAAAAACAATATATAATGGAGGATATTTTGTAAAGAAAAGATAATTTCATGTAAAGGCTAAGTAATAATGTCACATTTCAGCTAAATTAAAATGTCACACTTTCAAATAAAGGTTGGACTTGAAAATGGAGCTAAAGATGATCTTAAAAAATTAGATTAAGAGTGAAGAAGACGATAAACTCACCTATCTCAAGATCAAACCGTTCGATCAAGTAAAATCTTTCCTTAGTGTTCCATAAAACCGAAGTAGAAATTCTCGTACAACTTGATTGTTCAGGTAAAATATATCATCAGCAAAAAGATCGATCTCAAGATTTCAAAAACATGAAATGATAAAGGTGCAAAAGGTTCTAAACTCAATTGTAAATATTTTTTTCGGAAATTTTTGTTGAAAACTCAGTAACAATTGCCATAAGTTTGCCAAAAAATACACCAAAAGATGTTGTTAAACCAGAATGTTTTTTTTTCAAATAAAGCTAATTTGATGAAGTTTTATCAATTTTTTGAGAACGTAATAAATACGCTCGTTTTATAGTAAAACCAAATTGATTAGAAAGAACTTCCCCTGAAAATTCTTGATAACTTCCATTTTTAATAGTTTTTAAATTTTGCAAAAATGAGACAACTGGGTCATCTTGGTCAAGAATCACAATGCGAGAGAATTGCAGAAACTCAGAATCATTTAAAACCTTTTGAATTTCTGATGAAATAATTTTATAATCATCCATTTTTTTTGAATCAAGCCAAGAAGCAGCAACTATAATATCCCATTTGTCAAAAAGGCCTTCTCTTAAAAAAAGAGCAAACACCAAAATATTACCATTGGTTTTTTCCAAATCACAAATTGCTGTTTTAATTTTTTCTATAATATCTTTCATAAGCATTTTAATAAAATTTTAGCAGAGTTTATTAAGTTTTCCGCATCTCCATCTGTTTGTTTTTTTGATGAATAGCGAATTTCCGGATCCCATTTCATAACAATTGACCATTCAGACAAAAATTGTTTATTTATTTTTTTTTCAACTCCTGAAAAATGTAACAAATCTTCAAATTTATGTGTTTTAAAAGATTTATATTTCTCAGAACCTTTTCCTCTGCCAGGATACCCATCCCATCCTAATGTTATACATATTTTCTTTTTTAAAGCCAATTCTACCGCATAACCACATATATAAAAAGCCCCATCATAACGACCTGCTGCGTAAAGCACCTCTGCATCTTTTAGTCTTTGTTTGGAAAGATTTTCCAAATCTTCTATTGTTAAGTTATCCACTGACTCTATATTTTTTTACATTTTCAAAGATAAAAATTTATCACACATACTTTTTTATTACTAATCTATTTTTATCCTAATTTTTCTCACTTGAATGTGCAATTTTGAATTTTTTGAACTATAACTTTTTTTAATGAATATTATTGAATTTTTATAGAGGAATGGGGGCGGTTGGATTTGAACCAACGTACTCCGAAGAGGAGGGATTTCACATCAGATGCTTTTCTCTTTCAACTATAATCAAAAACTCTTAACTAATTAATCATGATAAATTTAGATGAAAATAATTTTAGTCAGAATTAGTGGTTTTTAGTCATTTTTTATTA
>JAAKFW010000122.1 GCA_011064905.1 Candidatus Anoxychlamydiales bacterium
GGAGAAACTCTGTATAGAATAACAACCAGAACACAAAAAAGAACAAAGAGAAGTCCAATTTTAAAAGTGTATTTAACCTTTGACATTATAAACTCTGTTGTTTTTCAATTTCTTATCTTTTAATCGCAATATTTTCATAAAGAACCTCATATCTGCCTTCGCTCTCTTCCAATCAATGCGATCCAATTGTTACCCTTGAAAAACGATCGGATTGTTCGGTTTATCCAAAAACTTGAAGTTATAATGTAACATAATATAACATTATGTGATATAGACCTTTCTGGAGCGAAGATTAAAAAAAATGATATAAAAAACTTTATTAAAATAAGGGGGTTTATTGTAATTTTTTTTTTAAACTACATTTCTGAACGGTATAGTTATGCATGAATCATCAATATTTCTTCCCATTATCGCAGATGGAGAAGACAAAAGCTCAATAATCAAAAACCGGATTAGAAAAAATTATAGGCATATCCGTAAGTGGGCTAAACGCTCTTACACTAATTGTTTTCGTATATATGATCGTGATATTAAAGAATATCCTTTAGCAATAGATTTTTATAATGGCCGTTTCTCAGTACATTTTTTTTCTTATG
Organism: Candidatus Anoxychlamydiales bacterium; assembly: GCA_011064905.1. Taxonomy (GTDB): domain Bacteria; phylum Chlamydiota; class Chlamydiia; order Chlamydiales; family SM23-39; genus JAAKFX01. The sequence continues at coordinate 597 of JAAKFW010000122.1, forward strand.
ATCGCGAGCTTAATGAACCATCAGCTCAGCTGCATGAAGAAATCGATCAAGCATTATGCTCCATTTTTGGAACTACAACTGATCATATTTATTGGAGGACTAGAGTAAGACGTAGGAAAAAAGAGCAGTATGAAAAAATAGATCAGCAAAAAGATTTTTTTACAGTTTTTGAGTATGGAGCAAAGTTTAAAGTTAACTTGAAAGATTATCTCGATACCGGATTATTTCTTGACCATCGAGAAACTAGGAAGTGGGTATCGTCTATTGCAAAAGGCAAACGCGTTTTAAATCTCTTTTCTTATACCTGTTCATTTAGCGTTCAAGCAGCTCTTGCAGGTGCTAGTTTTACTAAAAGCGTTGATTTATCAAACACCTACTTAAGCTGGGGAAGAGATAATTTTATCCTTAATTCTCTGCCGAAAGAGAATAATGAAATTATCAGGGCAGATTGCATGAAATTTTTAGATGAAAAGATCGATTCACTCTCTCTATTTGATATCATTATAATAGATCCTCCTACGATTTCCCGCTCAAAAAAAATGGATCAAATGTTTGATATTCAAATAGATTACCCATATCTTATTTCAAAGTCGCTAAAGCTTCTCTTAGCAAATGGTATTATTTTTTTTAGCACTAATTCTAGAAAATTTAAACTTGATGAATCCTTACTTAATTCATGCTCAATTGAAGAGATTACAGATAAAACAATTCCCTTGGATTTTCACAATAAAAAAATTCATCGTTGCTGGAAAATCACGCTTTAATTTCCTGAAATTAAATAGGGAGATAAATTCATTAATTGTTTATAATGACTATATCATTGATATTATTTAAATAAACTTAAGAGTTATTTTGAAAAACTATAAAACATCAGAAGAATCTACAATATTTGAGGCTTTAAAAAAAATATTTCCTGATTCTTCAAATACCATTATAAGAAATCTTTTAAAAAAAAGAAGGGTATATGTAGATAATGCTTTAATTGTAAAAGCAAAGGAAATAATTGAAAAAGATAAGACAATATCAATACATGAAATAATTAAAAAAAGCCCTTCAGGTGTTAAAATTATTTTTGAGGATGATGATATATTGGTAATAAACAAACCAGAGGGTCTATTAAGTGTTCCTTTAGATGAAAAAAAAACAGAAAATGCTCTTTCGATTTTAAGGAACTACTATTCAACAAAAAATATTTTTGTAGTACATAGAATAGATAAAAAAACATCAGGCGTGATGATGTTTGCTAAAAATCAAAGAGCTATCGATAAGCTTAATCTTATGTTTAAAAACCATGAGCTTAAAAGAGCATATCTTGCGATTGTTGAGGGTAATTTAAAAGAAGGTGAAGGTGCTTGGAAAAGCTATCTTAGAGAAAATAAAGAATATAATGTTCACTCTGTTGAAAATGAAGAAGATGGTAAAATTGCAATTACGCATTTTTCTGTAATCAGAAGATCTAAAAATTTTACTTATCTGAAACTAAATTTAGAGACAGGAAGAAAACATCAGATAAGAGTTCATTGCAAAGACGCCGGCCATCCAATTCTTGGAGATAAAAGGTATTCTCCAACATCAAGTCCAATATCTAGAATGTGTTTGCATTCCTATTTTTTAGAGTTTTTACACCCAAAAACCGGTAGAAAAATGAGTTTTTCAGCGCCTATTCCTCAGAGTTTCAAAAAGCTTGGGGTTATAAAATTTAGTAATGATTAGATTTAATCCTTCTGCTATCATTTTAATATGAGCTCATTATTAAATACTAACAATCTATCTAAATCCTACGGCTTAAAAACCTTATTTAAAAACATATCTTTTTCTGTTTTCTCTCATGATAGAATTGGTCTTATCGGACCAAATGGTTCAGGTAAATCTACTTTATTAAAAATTTTAGCAAATTTAGAATCAGCTGATGGAGGAGAAGTTACAACTAAACGCTCTTTAAAGATTGCTTATGTTCCTCAAATGGTATTTTATGAGAGTCGATCAATTAAAGATGTGTTGCTAAATTCTCTAAAAGGGGAGAACTTATCCGAATATGATAAAGATTTACTTGTTGATAAATGGCTTAATAAAGTTGGGTTTAAAGACGCTAGAGTAGATGCTTCAAAATTATCTGGAGGATGGCAGAAGAGATTATCTATAGCAGAAGCATTCATATTATCTCCGGAATTACTTCTTTTAGATGAACCTACGAATCATTTGGATTTAGAGTCTCTTTTATGGCTTGAGAAGTTTTTACAAAAAAAAGATTTAAACTTTATGCTTGTCTCTCATGATAGATACTTTTTGCAAAATGCTTGTAATAAAATTATAGAAATATCAAGTGTATACCCAAACCATATTTTTGTATCTGATGGATCTTATTTAGATTTCTTAAAAAAAAAAGAGGCTTTTTTACAAGGTCAAATCAAGCAAGAAAAAACGCTTTCTACAAAAGCTAGAAGAGAGGCCCAGTGGTTAAAGCAAGGTGTAAAAGCAAGAACAACTAAATCAAGATCAAGAATTGATGAAGCTCATGAAATATTTGAGAGATTATCAAATTTAAAAAAAAGAAATGAAACAAAAAAAACTAAAATAGATTTTACTTCGACAGATAGGGGAACTAAAAAATTAATAACTCTAAAATCAGTATCTAAAAGTATTAATGGAAAAGAGCTTTTTAAAAACTTAAGTTTTATACTTTCACCAAAAACTAGAATAGGTCTCATTGGCCCTAATGGCTGTGGCAAGACAACTCTTTTAAAAATAATGGCAGAGGAGCTTGTCCAAGATAGTGGCACAATAAAAAAAGCTAATAACTTGAAAATTGTTTATTTTGATCAACATAGAATGAAGCTAGATGAAAATTTGACTCTTAAAGAAGCTCTTTGTCCGAGTGGTGAATTCGTGACGTTTCAAAATAAAAAGATTCATGTTAATTCATGGTGTCAAAGATTCTTATTTCCTAAAGATATTTTAGGTTCACAAATTAAAAAACTATCAGGAGGAGAACGGGCAAGGATATCTATCGCTCATCTTCTTCTAGAACCTGCTGATGTTTTGCTTTTAGATGAGCCAACAAATGATTTAGATATTCAAACTTTAGATACTTTAGAAGAGAGCCTTTTAGAGTTTAATGGAGCTATAATCTTAATTACTCACGATAGGTTTTTAATTGATAGAGTTTGTAATTCAATAATTTTTTTAGAAAATAAAGATGAAATTTCTGTTTTTTCTGATTATGCTCAATTTGAAGCATCTAGAAGAAATGATAAAATTTCTAAAAAAGAAAAATCTAAGCACAAAAAAAATGATTCTAATATTAAAAAACTCACATATTCAGAGAAGACAGAGATTGAGACAATAGAGAAGGATATCCCTAAATTAGAGAAAGAAATATCAAAGCTAAATGCTCTATTAAATCAAAAAGATGTAATAGAAAACAAAGATCGTCTTAATGAAGTCTGCAGGGAACTCGCTATTCTAGAAAATGAAATAGAAATGCTTTATATTAGATGGGAAGAGTTAGACAAAAAAGCTTAATTTCAATTTTTTTAAATCAAAAAACTCTATTCTCAGCGAAATCCTACATTTTTAAAAGGGTAGGGCAGAATGCCCCCCTTAGTAGGCATCATTTTTGATAATCTATCTAAAAAAAGAAAGATCAATAAAAAGCATTAAATTTTTTTTCTTGCCATTTTTTCTGAAATTATTCATAAAAAAACTATGAGAAGATTATTTATTATTTTTCTTTTTCTGTTATCATCTAACCAAATCGAGGCTTCTTCTTCAAAAGATATTGTAGAGGAGCTGGTCTCTATTGCAGATATAAAGATCAATGGGGATAGATCTTGGGATATCCAGGTTCATGATGAAGCATTTTATGATCGTGTGCTCAGGGATCAATCTTTAGGTCTTGGAGAGTCTTATGTAGAAAATGCTTGGGATACCGAAGCATTAGATGTTTTGATATATCAAATATTAAGAGCTGATCTTGAAAACAACTTTAACCCTACATGGTCCCATATTTGGGCTTATTTAAAAGCTAAGTTTTTCAATAGGCAGGATAGATCTGGTAGCATGAGAGTGATTAATGAGCATTATCAGTTGGGAAATGACCTTTATCAAAATATGCTAGATCCTCTTATGACTTATAGTTGTGGGTATTGGAAAAATGCAAAAAATTTGAATGAAGCTCAAGTAGCAAAATATGATCTGATAGCAAGAAAGCTTGGATTTGAAAAGGGTATGAGAGTTTTAGATATTGGTTGTGGATGGGGTGGTTTTGCAAAGTATGCGTCAGAAGAGTATGGAGTAGATGTCGTTGCAATTACTCTTTCTGAGAATCAAGCAGCTTATGCTAAAGAGGTATGTAAAGGTCTCCCTGTAGAGATTCGTGTTCAGGATTATAGAGATTTGAATGAGAAATTCGATAGAATTGTTGAGATAGGTATGTTTGAACATGTAGGAGCGAAAAATCACAGAGTTTTTATGGAAGTTGTTCATA
>JAAKFW010000123.1 GCA_011064905.1 Candidatus Anoxychlamydiales bacterium
ATTTAAAAGAGTGGCACCGAGAATACAAAAAAATGCAATATTAGGAGGAGCGGCAGGACTGATAACATCTCTTGGTATATTAGCTATATTTGAGAGCTCTTTTCAAATACTTCAAACGATGAAAGAGTTTATAGATTAATTAAGGCAAAATCTTTTGATTTTGCTTTTTTTTGAGTAATTTCTCTTTTTTTAAAAGATCGAAAAATTCTTTACTCTCAGTTACAACAACATTTGTGAGTAAAAATAGACCGATAAGATTTGGAAAGGCCATTAAACCGTTCATTATATCAGCTAAGGGCCAAACTAACTTTAAACTAGAAATAGCTCCTAAAAAAGAGACAAAGATAAATGCTACTCTAAAAAAGATGAGATGTTTTGCATTAAATAAAAACTCAAAGCATTTCTCCCCATAATATGACCAACCAAGTATCGTTGAGAACCCAAATAAAACGAGGCCTATCGCTACTATATATCCTCCAAAAGGCAAAACATTTGAAAAAGCTCTCATAACAAGAGGAGCGCCATTTAAAAGGTCTCCCGTATGAGTAGTTATTCCAACAACATTTGTTACGGCTATTACTAAAACAGTGATTGTACAAACAATAAAACTTGATAAAAACACACCTGACATCGAGATCAAAGCTTGCCTGCCCGGAACATCTGTTTTTGCAGCAGCAGCAGCTATTGGAGCAGACCCTAGCCCTGCTTCATTAGAAGAGATACCCCTTGCTATTCCCATTTGAACAGCTGCTTGTATTCCGGCTCCGATAAGCCCGCCTTTTGCAGCTTTTAAAGAAAATGCACTTTTAAAAATTAAACTCAGACCATTTAAAATATTGCTATAATTCATAATTATAATGGTAAGCCCACTGATTATATAGATTAGAGCCATGATAGGAACCAAATAAGCATTTACTTTTCCAAGCGATTTTATTCCCCCTAAAATAACAATAGCTGTGCATATTGCAATAACTATCCCCGAGACAAAATGAGGAAGTTTTACAAGCTCAAAAAGAGCATCAGAAATAGATTGGGATTGAATTAAGTTACCACCGGCAAACGCTGCTAACATTCCAAAAACAGCAAACAAACTTCCGAGCCATTTTAGATTTAAAGCTTTGTGAATATAGTACATTGGCCCACCGGCCATTTGATTATTTTTATCCACAGTTCTATATTTCACAGCAAGCAGAGCTTCTGCGTACTTTGTGACCATTCCTATAAAAGCAACAACCCACATCCAAAAAATAGCTCCAAACCCTCCTGCTATAACCGCTGTTGCCATGCCAGCTATGCTGCCTATACCGATTGTTGCAGCCAGCGCTGTCATAAGAGATTCAAACTGAGAAATATCACCTTTGGCATTTTTATCTTTTCTAAAAAACGCAAACTTTAAAGAGATAAAAAGGTATTTGATTTGCATCCCTTTTAATCTGATTGTTAAAAAAATACCAACGATTAAAAGAAGATAGATTAAAAACCAATTCCAAAGATAAAAATCTATTTTTTCAAAAATTTCTATTAAATTTTGCATATCACTCTATTAATCTTTCTGCTTTCAAGAAACAGCTGGCTACATCATATACTTTTTGTTTTTTTTCATCTGCTAGATAAATTAGTTTTTTTATTTTTTCATCAGTTATTTTTCCATCTAATTTTTTTAGCTCAGCTTTTAGTTTTGGATACTTTTGTAATATATCTTTTCTTACAATTGGCGCTGCAATATATGAGGGAAAAGCATTTTTATCATCTTCTAAAATCAGAAGATCGTATTTCTTGATTTTACTATCAGTTGAAAATCCATTTGTAACATCAACTACATCTGAATGTAATGAAAAGTAAAGAAGAGACTGATCAATAATTTGATATTTTAGATCTAAGTTATAGCAATTTTTTATTGCTGTTATTTCTTTTCTTATTGAAAATTCAGGGTCCCACGCAACGGTTAATTTTGTTGATTTAGAATAGTTTTTTAAATCGCTGAAGCTAGAAATATTTAATTTTTTAGCTTTTTTATTTTGCATACACAGGACATATTTATTCTCAAAACCAAAAGGTTTTAACCACTTAATATTAAACTTTTCCAAAAAAGTTTTTTTTAGGTATTTGAATAAAGAATCTTCTCTATCAGAAATATCCTCTTTTAAAATCGCGAAAATTGCACTTCCGCTATATTCTGGATATATATCAATATCTTTTGATTTGAGCGCTTCAAAACAGATAAGGGTGCCTTCTAAATTAAGCTTTCTTTGTACTTTTATATCTGTATTTCTCTCAATTAGAGTTGCCATGATTTCTGCTAAAATTTGATTTTCTGTGCAGTTTTTCGAGCCTACAACCAATGTATTGAATTTAGAGCTTTTTTGAAAAAAATCTATAAGAAGAAAAGAAAAAATAACTATAGATATAAATATTACTAAAATAAAAAAACGTTTTTTTAAAACTACCATTTAAATATAAACTCCTATCTCGGTTGATAAGTAAGCCATTTCCCTAAAACAGCAAAAAGCCAATCAAAAAAAATAGCTAAAATAGCCGCCGGCAAAGTCCCAGCTATAATTAGATCTATTTGCATGCTTCTGAGACCTTGCATAATAAGATCACCAAGACCTCCGGAACCAACGAGAGATGTCAAAGTCGCCATGCCTATGGTCCAAACAAGAGATATTCTAATGCCTGTTATAATAACTCTTAAAGCTAAAGGAAGCTCTACAGAGAAAAGTATCTGTTTAGATGTCATTCCCATTCCCTTAGCAACATCTACCATTGTTGGATTCACCTCTTTTATTCCATAGTAGGTATTAGCTAAAATAGGAAGTATCGCATATAAGCTAAGTACTATGATTGCCGGCAAAAAACCGGTAGCAGGCAGAAAAATAATTTTTCTAATTAACACTAAAATAGAGACTATCAAAGCGATTAGAGCAAGGCCTGGAATGGTTTGTAAAATAGATGCCATTTTTAAAATAAAAGCTGCCATTTTAGGATGTTTACTTTTTGCTAATAAAATACCTAAAGGAACAGCTATTGCTATAGATATCAAAAGAGAGTATAGACTCAACTGCATATGCTGGAATGTTTTTATAAAAAGATGTGAATCAAAATGATTTAATATATTTGTCATACCCTTTCTTTTTCTTTTAAGAGATTTGATATAGAATTTAGTAAATCTTTTTTATGTAAATATCCACAAAGTTTTTTTCTATCAAAAATTGCTAGATTTGTTTTTTTAGTTTCCTTAAAAAGATCTAAAGCCTCGATTATAGAGCTTCTTGGAGTTAATTTATTTTTTTCTTTAAAAAAGCTAAGAGTCGTTTCAGTTTCTGTTTTATCAAAAAGATCTTTTATAGTTGTTGTCATTAAACTTAACTGAAACTTATGCCTTCCTAAAAATTGTTTTACTAGTTCATTTTTAGGAGAGTTCACTAATTCTTTTGGAGTTGCTATTTGAAGTATTTTACCATTATCCATCAAAGCTATTCTATCAGCCATTTTCACAGCTTCAAAAACATCATGAGTTACAAATACAATAGTTTTTTTAATATCTGATTCTAACTCTATAAACTCATTTTGAACTTGCTCTCTAGTGATTGGATCTAAAGCTCCAAATGGTTCATCCATCAAAATAATTGGCGGATCAGCAGCTATAGCCCTTAAAACCCCAATTCTTTGTTTTTCTCCACCGCTTAACTGAGAGGGAAATCTATTTTTATATTCATCCGGATCAAATCCAAAAATTTTTAAAAGATCATCTATTCTTTTTTTTATTCTATCTTTATCCCATTTAAGAAGTTTTGGAACTATAGAAATATTTTCAAAAACACTCATATGGTTAAAAAGACCGATATATTGAATAGCATAGCCAATTTTTCTTCTAAGCTCTATGGAATCTAGCTCTTTAATATTTTTATCATCGATATAGATATTTCCAGAGGTGGGAGTTTCGAGTTTATTGATCATTCGCATAGTAGTTGTCTTACCAGAGCCCGAAGTGCCTAAAAGAACAAGAGTTTCTCCTTTTTTAACCTCTAAGCTGATATTATTTACAGCAACTAGATCTTTAGAATAAACTTTTGATACATTTTCAAATTTTATCAAAAAATAGAGCTCCTTAGCTTTGAAAATTTTCTAGCTAATGATAAAATGTAAAAGTCTAGCAAACATAAGATATAAAACCAAGCAAGGCTTTACCTACTTTAAACAAAATATTTTAAATTGCTTATCCATGAAGAAAATAAACTCATTTCCTACATATACCGATCTAAAGCAAAAACTAGCTTTAGAAGATGCTGATCTTAAATTTTTAAATAATGCAAAAAGATTTTGTAAAAATATTTTTTGCAAAAAGAATTTAAATAAATTAATTGTCTTTGCAGGTCCTTGCTCTATCCACTCAGTAGATGAAGCTCTTTTATATGCTGAAAAGCTAAAAAACCTCCAAAAAGAATTAAAAAATATTTTTTTAATAATGAGAGTATTTTATGAAAAACCAAGATCTGAAAATTCTTGGAAAGGATTTTTATATGATCCTGCTTTAGATAATTCTCTGAGCATTGAAACAGGTCTTATAAAAACAAGAAAACTTCTACTAGATATTACTAAAATGAGAGTTCCCATCGCTACAGAGATTGTAGATCCAAATGTTTTTAACTACTTCGAGGATTTAGTTACTTGGGGATTTATTGGAGCTAGAACATCAGCTTCTCCTATCCATCGCCATTTTTCATCATCTTTAAAAATCCCAATAGGTTTTAAAAATGCATTAGATGGAGATGTAGATATTGCAATAAATGGAGCTTATACATCTGAAAATAAACAAAGCTTTATATCTATTGATGATGCAGGAATGGTTTGTCAAAAAAAAACTTTTGGCAATGAATTTTCACACATAGTTCTTAGAGGCTCTAAAACATCTATTAACTACGATGAAAAATCTTTGGATAATACAATTAAATTAATGAAAGAAAAAAATAAAAAATTCCCAATAATCATAGACTGTTCACATGGCAATAGTAGATACACCTATCAAAATCAAATAAAAGCTTTTGA
>JAAKFW010000124.1 GCA_011064905.1 Candidatus Anoxychlamydiales bacterium
ATCTTCGCACTAACAGGACTTTTGTGATTAGATATATTAGCAGAAGTTCCAACTATTGGAGATCCTAATAAATTGATTATTTTTTGAGTATAGAGGTTATCTGGCATTCTAAGAGCTATCGTTGAATCTGAAGATATTAAAGATGAAATTTCAGGGTTTTTCTTTAAAATGATTGTTAAGGGCCCTGGAAAAAATCTATTTGCTAAAACATAAAAATCATTTGGAATCTCAATAGCTACCTTTTTTACATCTTCAATTGCACCTAAATGAATAATCAATGCTTTATTTTTATCTCTTTTTTTCAAAGCATATATTTTTTTGATAGCTTCTTCTTTAAACATATGAGCTCCAAGACCATAGACAGTCTCTGTCGGAAATGCTATTACTTGAGATTCATTTAAATAATCTACAATATTTTTTAAATTTTGCTCACTTAGATTTTTTTTTGAAAAAACTTTTGTGTTCATCTTCATTTTTTTAAATTTCTCTTCCATTTTACATTAAAATTTCAATCTTTTGAATGTCTAAAATAAAATTGTTGGTTGAGAAAAAATTTGAGATAGGGTATCTCCTCTATGTATAGGATTTAAAAAAAAAATTACCATCTTATGCTTAATTATTATAGCAAAATTTTTAAAAGAGGCTTATCTATAAAGCTTCCTATTCTTTTCTTTTCAGTTATTTTAAATATGTTTACATCTACTACAAAGGAGAACATCTTATGAAAACAACCGCTTATATTTCACTTATCTATGGATTGATTGTAATCTTAAGTGGAATTATGGCTTTTAGATTTACGGGCTCTCTTACACCTCTTGTCGTTGAAGTGTTTCTTGGCATTGTGATACTTGCTAATGTCTTTTTTATGATGCTGGAAAAAAAACCATCATTTTACGTTCTCTTAGTTTTATCTTTCTTACTTGTAATATTTTATGGATACAACTTTGCACAGACGCATCAGTTTTTCCAAGGACTTTTAACAGGTATTAGTTTTTTTGTTTTTATGAATGAACTCTTAAAGATTTTTAAAATTTTTGGAGCAGAATAAAAAAAAACCGAGCTCGACCTAGCGGTCTTGCTCGATCCTTTTATTAAAACTTTAAATCAAAGACCTAAGCTTTTGCTTTTTTTCTTTTTCTTTTAGCTGGAGCTTTTTTAGCAGCTTTTTTAACAGTTTTTTTAGCCACTTTTCTTTTAGTAGTTTTTTTAGCTGCTTTTCTTTTAGCTGGTTTTTTAGCCGCTTTTCTTTTAGCCGGTTTTTTAGCCACTTTTTTCTTAGCTATTTTTCTTTTTTTTCTTTTTAACATAGGGTCCTCCTTGTAGTGTATTTATTCTATGTAAAATAACATATAGGTAAATACCCATTTATTTTATTTACCTCTTATACTTCTAAATATAATAAATTAAATATAAAAAACAAATAATTTTTATTATTTTTTAAAGCTAAATAATTACAAAATTAATAAATAGCCTTTATAAATGTTTCTGAAGGCTATTTTTTTTTAAAAAAAAAATTAAAAAAAAATAAATTATTTGCTTTTATTCATGAAAATTATTAAATACTGTTCTTTTTCAAGCAATTTAACTTTTAAATAACCATTAATTATAAAATGAATAACATTAAGTTATCTTAACCTGATATTGAATGCCTAAGATTCTAAAAATAAGATATTTAAAGAAATAAAAAGGGTTCTTTAAAAGCAAAAATTGATTTTAAAGAACCCAAAAGAGATTAGATTACTATTTTTTCTTACCAAAGCAGCAGAAGCATTTCCATCTGAACAATGCATAAAAAGCGCTTACTCCAAGTAAGAAGTAGATTACTTTGTCAATCCAAAGTCTTCCAAATATATAATCTATAATGTTGAAATCTACAACACCCCAAAATCCCCAGTTAATTCCACCAATAATTAGTAAAATTAATACAAACATATCTATTTTTTTCATAATACATTCCTTGATTAAAATTATAAGTTCCTCACACTTTATTAACTCTCAAATATCAAATTAATAATCAAGTATTTTTTTTATTTAATTATTAAAAACCACTGAATATCAGAAACTTATTGATTTTAATTTTTTTTTAATTTTAAATGTTTATTGAATAAAACAGAGATCAAATTAAATGAATCGACCTCTTTCAGATTTATTAAGACCATCTACTTTCGATGAAGTTTTTGGACATGAAAAGACTATTTTTTGGCTAAAAAAAGTAATTGATTCAAAAAAACCTCTCTCAATTTTATTTTTTGGACCGGCAGGATCTGGAAAAACTACCTTAGCTAAACTCTACGCAAAAGCCTTCAATGCGAATTTCATTAAGATGAGTGGCGTCTTCGGCTCGACTTCTGAGATAAAAAAAATAGCCTTAGAGGCCAAGAAAAACCCTCTTTTTAATATCCCAACTATTTTATTTGTTGATGAAATCCACAGATTTAATAAAGCTCAGCAAGATTCATTTTTGCCCTTTATTGAAGATGGAACGATAACATTAATTGGAGCTACAACTGAAAATCCATCCTTTTCTTTGAATAATGCTCTCATTTCTAGATTTAGAGTAATTGAGCTCACTAGTCTTGGAGTTAATGACTTAAGCAAAGTTTTAATGAACTATGAGAAAAAACATGGATCTCTAAATTTAACCACTCGAGCAAAAGAATTTCTTTTAGAAGAAGCTCTAGGAGATGCTCGGCATTTACTCAATATGATTGAAAATCTCGAGAATCTAAAAGAAAATAATAAAAATGACTTAGATGAAATTATAAAATTTATGCAAAAAAAACCCTCAAATTATGATAAAGCATCAGATATTCATTATAATTTGATATCTGCTTTGCATAAATCGATTAGAGGCTCAGACGTAGATGCAGCTTTGTATTGGCTATCTAGGATGTTAAATGGCAAAGAAGATCCTCTTTACATCACAAGAAGGCTCATTCGAATCAGTTTAGAAGATATCTCCCTTGCAGACGTGGATGCTTTAAAAATAGCTAATTTAGCAGATGAAACTTATAGAAGGCTTGGCTCTCCAGAAGGCGAGCTAGCTATCGCTGAAGCTACTATCTATCTATCTTTAGCTCCCAAAAGCAACAAAGTATATGAAGCTTTTAAAAGGGCTCAAAAGCTCGCTGAAAAAACTTCTCAGCTGCCCCCACCTAAACACATATTAAATGCGCCTACAAAGCTTATGAAAGATCTTGGTTATTCAAAAGGCTACAAGTATGACCATGATGAAAAAGATTGCTTTTCAGCTCAAAGTTACTTCCCTGAAAATCTTTCAAAAGAGCAGCTTTATTTCCCAAGAGATATAGGGTTTGAAAAAGAAATGAAAAAAAGATATGTATATTTTGACAAATTAAGGAAATTAAAATCGAATAGTTAATTTTTTTCTTTAAAATAACTTTAAATTATAACTTGATTCTAAACATCAGTTTAACTTATATTGCATCTAGGTACTAGCTCAAAGATTAAATATGAAAGAAATAACACAGATACGAAAAAATAAGATTTCTCTTTTAGACTATGATTATAAACAAGATATAGAAAACAGAGTATTGCTATCTAAACTCACAGAGTTTGAGCTAAGCATCTTAGAAGAAATCTTATTTAGTTCTATTACAACTTCACTAAGCAGACTATCTAAAGATTTAGAGACCAGTGAAAAAAAACTTTTATCTGTTTTAGAAAAATTTGAAAAAGCAAATCTTTTAAAAATCGATGGCCAAATCATTAATATTGATAAAAAGATGCGTAAATATTTTGAATTTGAGTATCAAAGATTTGAAGAAAATTTTAAACCTGATCTTTTATTTATAAATAATCTTTTACACAAAATTCCAATCCATATTTTGCCGATTTGGTATACAATTCCAAAATCTTCTAACAATATTTTTGCATCTATTATCGATAAATACCTCCTAACACCCCAAATGTTTCAAAGGCATTTAGAAAATATTGAATGTGAAAATTCAACATTTTTAGGTATTGTAGAAGAGGTGTATAATTCTGAAAATTTTGAAGTAACATCTTCTTATCTTCAAAAAAAATACTCTTTAGAAAAAGAAACTTATTTAGAGATTATCCTCTTATTAGAGTTTAACCTTTTGTGTTTTCAGTCTTATAAAAAAACCAAAAATGGATACGTTGAGATAATAACTCCCTTCCATGAATATAAAGATTACCTTCAATATCTAAATAAGACTAAAACCTTAAGCATAAAAGATACAAAAAAGTTAATTCGTAAAAGAAAATCGCCTTTTGGATTTGTAGAAGATTTGAGCTCTATTTTAAAAATGGCAAAAAAACCTATATCCAAATCTACAGCAGAAAAAAATATCAAAACTGAACTCTCAATTAAAGACCCAGATATCATAGTTGCAAAATCTTACATAGACTCTATTATTAATAAATTATTAAAAATTGAGTTTTTATCCAAAAAAAAAGATCTTCTTCAAATGACAACCTCTGGGGAAAAATGGTTAGATTTCAATTTAGAAAACAAAGCTTTGCATCTTTATTACCATCCTCTAAATACACTTGATGAAGAAGAACCTATCAAACATTTCATAAATGAAAAATCCATAAGAGAAGCTGAAAAAAGTATAACAAGAGCTTTAGATGCTTCTTGGGTATATTTCAATGATTTTGCAAAAGGTATCTTATCAGCTATTACAGATGAGCATCTTGTTAAAATTAAGCACTCTGGAAAAGCTTATAAATACTTAATTGGATCTTATAGCAAAGAAGAGCTCTTATTTATTAAAAAAGTTATTTTTGAAAGGCTTTTTGAAGCAGGCTTTGTATCAATTGGCTCTTTAAACGCTAAAGATTGTTTTTCAGTAACAAAGCTAGGTAAAAAGCTTTTTGAAATTACTTAGAGGTATTTTTGAAAGATTTAGTATCTAATAGAAAAGCTTTTCATAACTATGAGATTTTAGAGACTTATGAAGCTGGAATAGCTCTACTCGGCTCTGAAATCAAATCTCTAAGAGATCATTCAGGTTCACTTCAAGATTCTTATG
>JAAKFW010000125.1 GCA_011064905.1 Candidatus Anoxychlamydiales bacterium
TTCTATTATAGTGTCTTTATCTACCGGCCAGATAGCTCAGTTGGTAGAGCAAAGGACTGAAAATCCTTGTGTCCCCGGTTCAATTCCGGGTCTGGCCATATTTTTTATTCTGATGTTTCCTTGATTTACCTTCAAAATTGATACAATATTATTACGGATACTAAAATAGTCCGAGCTTTTGTGCCATGAAGAAGAAATCAAAACTTGAAAAGAGCTGTTGCAATATTTAAAAAAGCAATTGGGTTTTTAACGCTGAAAAGGATTTCTTTTAAGATAATAACGAAGTTCTTTAGTCTCTTCAAAGATGGTGAATCCTTCGCAATAATCAAAATATATTTTTTGAAGATCTGTAAATTCTGGATTTATCATCAAGCCTAAGGCATTGATAATATTCCCATGACCTATGATAAGAACATTTTTAGCATTATGCGCAAGAATTGAAGTTGACAGTACATCATAAGCATCTTTAGTATATCGTTCCCATGCATTGTCTTTATCATGTTTGATATATTCATACAGAGGAGCCGAACCAAGCTCTTCAAGTAAATGCTTAACTATTTTCTTATCTTTATCATTATGAGGCAAATAAAGCTCTTGCAATGCCACTGAAGGGATATTTATATTAAGGGCCTGTGTTATTATCCTTGCAGTTTCCTTCGTTCTTAATGCTGAAGAAGTGACAACCAAATCAAATTGGTAGAGATTCCTTAAGCTATCCGTACGTCTTTGCGCTTGCACAATACCTTTATCGCTAAGTTCTCCCGATTGGTTGGTTTCTCCGTGCCGTAAAAATGTTATAGTTTTCATATCAAATTAATATCCATAGACATCATTCTTTTATTTTTGAGTTTTTGAAGGGAGTGCTCGGGGATTTTCAATGAACTGTTTATTTGTTTTCTCAGTCTGTTTTTCTATTTTTTTTATATCTTCTTCGGGAGGGAGCTTTTCAGGAAAAATATTACTTTTTTTTAATATCTGTCGTACATCTTTATTATTTTTTTCATGTTCATGTGTGATCAAATTTTCTCCAATTAAATTTTGTTTTTTAACATTAAAATGAGTGATTTCACCTGCAAAGTCTTTTGCTTTAATCGTGATAGTAGGTAAAAAGTCAGCTAAAGGGCGAGATTTGGGAATACCTAACTTTTTCTTCATTTGGAGGGTAGATTTTCCTCCAAAAAGAGCTTGATCTCCTTTACTACGTATACGTGCAAATCCTTGATCATCGACTCCATGTTCATAAAGAGAGGTAGAAAGTTCTTTTTCTGTTTGAGTGAGTTTTTTTCTTGCTTCTAGTCGTTCAAGCATTTCGATATTTTTTTCAAGAAGTTCTTGTTTTCTTGTCTGAAGAGCAAAATAACTTTGAGCAAAAGCTATAGGCTCTTTTCGTGGATCTCCATTTTGAGCTATAAGATAACAAGCGTAGCGAGATAATATAATGTCAGGGATTTCTCTTAAGCTTCCAGATCCTATTTGAACCATTGTGGTGACTTCAACGAAATGGTTGTCTACAGTGTGACCTGATTTTTCACAAGCCACTTTAGCTTTTTTTAAAACATTAAGAAAATTTCTCCAATCATTGTATTCCAAAAACTCTTGAATATCTCTCGCCTTCCAGGTTTCAACATCTTGCACGATATATGCAGCTTCTTCAAAGCTTTTACTTAATCTTGTGATAATTTCTTTTTTCATTGGCAATCTCAGGTTTGTTAGAAGAAAAAAGTATAAAAAAGTAAAATAATTTTTTCAAGTTTAATAAAATTCATTTATTAGTAAGATAAGAAAAATGAGAAAGAGTCTTTATCTGTCAATTCACTACCTTGTCTACTCAAAAAAATAACGGAATATTGCCGTAGTTGCGGATGTCGCTTTGTTGACATAGATTGATTTTGATTGCCAATCTTTTCTTGTAAAGTTTTTTGTGTTCTTCTATTCTATGTAATCGAGGTTAATTTAAGGCAATCCAAGATCATTTTTAGAGCTTATTTATTAAGACTGAAAATCCTTGTGTCCCCGGTTCAATTCTGGGTCTGGCCATACGCTTTTCAAAATTGGAACCCCCTAGTATTACCGGAGTACTAGATTTCCTTAAAGGGAATTATAACTCTATTCATGAAAAAGAATTATTTGATTGGCTTGAGAGTTTGAGCGTGAAAGCTCAAATGAAGTTATGATAAAGGTGTTTTTTACGTTTTTATATAAAAATAATTCTAATATTTACATTTATCAAGGGGATAAAAATGTTTACTTGTTTGATCAGATATGTTGTGGATCACAATAAGAGGGAAGAATTTGAAAAGTATGCTTGTACTTGGATGAGATTAATTGAAAAATATGGTGGAATACATCATGGATATTTTTTGCCTGTAAAAAATAGTAATGAAGCTCCTAATCCTTCTTTTAGCTTTCCAGGTATCGGTGAAAATGGACCAAGTAATGTTGCTGTAGCTCTTTTTAGCTTTTCAAGTTTAGAAAAATATGAGGCCTATAGAAAAGAAATAAAAAACGATGAAGAGAGTAGATCTATAACGGCACACTTTAAAGAGACTCAATGTTTTGTAAGCTATGAGCGTAGTTTTCTACAGCCACTTTTCCCAGATAGCAAATGATATTTTTATCTCTGAAAATTTTGGGAATGATTTATGTCTAAAAGAATTATTAAAGGGTTGATAATTTTTACTATATGTTTTTCCTTGGTTCTAGGCGCAAGCTCTTTCTTTTTCAATTCAAACTCCACTTTTGGTAATATCTCTTCTAATATGAATAAAACTAAAATTATCTTATTCGATATAGATGGGGTGTTAATTAGACCTCCGTATTACTTTAGCAAAGAATTAGAAAATCTAGGCTATATAAATGTTGTAGAAAGTTTGAATTCTTTTTTTAATGGAAGAGATCATCATTTATGTCTTGAGGGAAAAGCAGACATAGAAAAAATAATAATCCCATTTTTAAATAAATTTGGCTGGCAAAGAACTTCTAAAGACTATCTAAAACAACAATTTCAATTCGAAAGTAATTATTTAGATGGAAATTTCATTTCGATAATTAATCGACTTCGTAAAGAAGGTATAAAGTGTTTTTTGTGCACTGACCAAGAAAAAAATAGGGCTAAATTTATTTTAAAAAAAATGAATTTCCAGAATATTTTTGATGGGCATTTCATTTCATATTATATCGGTTATAGAAAATGTCATGATAATTTTTGGAAATATGTAATCGATGAATTAAAAAAAGAATTTTCCGATACTAGACTCGGAGAAATAGCCTTTTTTGATGACATCCAAAACAATGTAGATACTGCATCAAAGTTTGGAATTCAAGCTTATTTGTTTAAAGATATACAACAATTTAGAAAAGATTTGAATACATTAAAATTGCATAAAAATAAAAAGCCCAACTTTAAATTAATTTAAAGAATAAAATTTCGAAAAACTTCTCCGATAACATTGTTTGTTTACTGTAAAAGTTCACTACAAACAGCGAAAAGTTCACCACAAACAGCAAAAAGTTCACCAGAACTTGAGAAAAGTTCCCAAAAAATTCTAGCATTGATGCGAGATAATCCTGAGATAACTATAGATGAGATGTCCAAACAAATAGGCATTGGGATCAGAGCGATAAAAAAACAGATCAATAATTAAAAGAAATGGATTCCAAGGAGCGGACTGGGGCTACATATCAACATGCTAGCCTTCAGCATGTCATCGGCAAAAAAATGACAAATGAATCTTTGCGAAATCGCTTGGGAATCAAAACATCTAGTTATTCGCTTGCTTCCAGAATCATTCGAAAAGCTATCCAAGAAAAATTAGTCAAACCTCAAGGAAGTAAAGTTGGTGTGGGTAAAAGTGCCTTTTATCTTCCTTTTTGGGCTTAAATCAATTGTGTAAGATTTTATAGTTTTAATCTTAAAGCCACTCTAGGTCTCTTATTATTAGCATGTTAAATTGTGCACGGATTGTGCACCAGATTGTCTTGCTAAAGACAAAAAATACAATACATTAAATATCTGTTGGATTGTAATAACAGCGAAGTTTTGTCAATCCTCTATCTTATCTACTCAAAAAAATAACGGAATATAGCCGTAGTTGCGGATGTCCCACCGTTGACATAGATTGATTTTGATTGCCAATCTTTTCTTGTAAAGTTTTTTATGTTCTTCTATTCTATGTAGTCTAGGTTAATTTAAGGATATTAAAGGCAATTTTTAGAGCTTAGTTATTAAGACTGAAAATCCTTGTGTCCCCGGTTCAATTCCGGGTCTGGCCATATTATAATAAAACAATTTTGGAGAAAATATTATTATGAGGATCCTAAATAGAGCAAATGAAAGCCAATATTTTAAAAACCCTGAAAAATTATCAGATAATGTTGATTGTTTGTGCCGAGGAGAAAAGGATTTAAAAAATTTACCAGAAAGAGTTCAAGATAAAAACGTTGTTTTACCGGCAATGAAAGATAAGCTACAAGAAATAGAGAACCTTGCTTTCCACGGGATTTATTGTAAGTTGAGAGTTGATTTTTAATAAGTTATTTCCTATTAAATAAAAGGTCTAAAAATCCTTATGTCTCCGGTTCAATTCCGGGTTTGGCCATTTTCTTTTATTTGAAATTCGATAATGTTTCTTATTAAGTTTATAAATACTAAGAGAACTGTTAGTATTTCTCTTGGATTGAGAATCATGGTTTAATTTAGCCATATGTGGGTTTTATGGTTGCTAAGATTGTTTTAAATAAAGAGACGTTTTTTTGGTTTTTTGCTCTTTCGGGATCGATTACCCTTTTTATTCAATTGATTTTAAATTTATTTGGTTTATCAGATCATCACGATATTGGGGATACTGATATAGATACTGGTGAAATAGATACCAGTAATTTTAAATGGCTATCTAAACAAGCTCTTTCTGGTTTTTTTATGATGTTTGGTTGGATAGGT
>JAAKFW010000126.1 GCA_011064905.1 Candidatus Anoxychlamydiales bacterium
ACGACGACATGTTTTTAGGAAACATAATAAAAAAATCAAAAAAAGATTACGAACACTTTTTTTTATTAGCTAGGGAAAAATCGCTTTCGGGAATTGCTGATAATGATTGTTTTTTTTTAACAAAACATTAACACAAAACTTGCTTAAATATATCTGAGAAGGTTTTTTTATCTTTTTTTTAAAAACTATAATTTTTTTTTTATTGATATGGTTTAAAAAAAAGAGTAAAACTAAAAAAGGTACTTTTATTTTAATTTAAACAAAAAAAAAAAAATAAGCTATGTTGAATTTTAGAAAGTTAAAACAAGATTTCTCTTCGATGCTTCTGCAAGAGGGAAAAGCTTTACATGATCAAAAAAGAGTGTTGAGTGCAAAAATTTTAAGACTCGATGAAGATACGATTAAATTTCATGCCAAAGTCACAGGCGGTTATGAAAACACGTATGAGAGTGAAATTGAAATCGATAGGTTTGAATCAGATACGGTTCATTCTAATTGCGATTGTAGATATCGTTTTGATTGTCAACATATCGCTGCACTCGTTTTTTATTTAGAAGAGAACTTAGATGCTATCTTAGTTAATTTTTCGAAAGAAAAAGATTTGAACAAAGAAAATGGTTTTGATAAAGCCCTTTTAGCTACGCTTCATGAGGCTCAAACTAAAGAAGAAAAAAGAAAAGATGTAAATTTACAAAAACAAATAACTCATGAATATATAAATTCAGCAGATGTTTTATCATCTTCTTTATTTTTTCTACCTGAAGAAGAAAATAAAGTTACAAAATCAGAGATAGCATTAATATTTAACCCAGAGTCTATTGAAAAAAAACATAAATTTGTAGATTTCACCTTAGCGCTGAGAATTCCGTCGAGATCAAAACCACTAAACATTCCAAATATTAAAAACTTTTTAGAAGCAGTGCGTTTTGAAGAGAAAATTAAGATAAATTCAAAATATTATTATTTTAAATTTTCAGCTTTTAATGATGTTGAAAAAGAGATTATTAAAACTTTAATAGCTTCAGCTAGATACAATGAAAATCTTAATAATGAAAGAGCTCAAAGAATTGCAAAAATTGATATGCCAACATTTGGTGATTTGCTCTCAAAAATTCATGCAGTAGAGATGAAAAATAATACTTCTAGAAGTTTGAATGATCTATCTGAAGATCTCCCTGTTTTACCATCTATTTTTTGTTTGAACTTAGAAAATCCTCTTAGCTACTCTTTTTCATCTGCTTTTGTTCTCTTCGATCTGAAATATTTAGAACCTCCTTCTTCAAAAATTTTAATAGATACAAATTTTGTAGTAGATCAAAATGTTGTTGATATAAAGAATGTTAGTATTTTTGATTGCGCAAAACCTGCGCTGTTACATGAGGGAGTTTATTATAAATTTCCATCGCATATTAAAAGAGAACATCTAAAAAGTTTAGAAGCCATTAGAAACATAGCAATTCCAGAGCCGCTTTTTGGAACTTTTGTTGAAAATTCTCTTCCGGAACTTAAAAGGTTTGCAGAGGTTTCAAGTTTAGATGTTATTGAAAAATTTGTAACACTTCCTTTTGCATCGAGTTTGAAAGCCAGATGTGAGCTTTCGTATTTAGATGGAGAACTAGAGGCAACCCTTCATTTTATTTATGATGGAATAGAAGTAAAAGCAAGTTCCAACCAATTAAACTATGAGAGCATTTCTAAATTTATTACAGATGATGGGATTTTAGCGAGAGACTTAGTGAAAGAAAGGGCAATTATAAACGATCTTTTTACAGATTTTTTATTTAATTCAGAGACAGGAACATATATTTCGAAATCTGAAAAGAAAATAGTAGAATTTATGACAGAGATCATTCCAAACAATCAAAAGACAGTTGAATTTGAATGTCCTCAAAATCTTTTAGATCAATTCATCTACGATCAAACTAAATTTATTTTAGAGTTAGATATCTCTAAAAATACAGGATTTTATACAGCAGATCTAAAGGTAGATGGAGATCTAAACGGTGTGAAATTTGATCTTCTTTGGGAGTGCGTTGCTGTTGGTAGAGCATTCATTGAGCTAAAAAGACATACAACTTCTAGTTCAAGATTTTCAAAAATTTTAGTTTTAGATTTAGAAAAGTTATCTAAAATCGTAGGAATCTTTGATGAAATTGGTTTGAAAAAACTAACTAATCATAAAGAAGATAGACCTCTTTGGGGTTTAGTTGGAATTGAGAGAGCTTCTTTTGAGAATCTTCCGATAAAATTTAAAATGTCGGATAATTTAAAAAAAATAAGAGATCAGATGTTATCTGAAAATATTTCTAAACCATCTGATATTCCATCTACTATTAAAGCTACTCTACGAAAGTATCAAACAGAGGGTATTCATTGGCTTGAAAAGACAAGACGTATGTATTTAAATGGAATACTAGCTGATGATATGGGTCTTGGAAAAACCCTTCAAGCAATTGTTGCAATTGTTCAAAATCAATCTACAAAAAAAGCTCCATCTATGGTTGTTTGTCCAACCACTCTTTTATACAATTGGCAAGAAGAGATAAATAAATTTAGTCCAAAAACTAATGTCATAGTAATTGAGGGGACTCCAAATCAGAGAAAAAAAACAATATCTTCAATAAAAGAAAATGATATTGTTATTACATCTTATACGTTAATTCAAAAAGATATCGATCTTTACAAAGAAAAAACTTTTTCATACGTTATTTTAGATGAAGCCCAACATATTAAAAACAGACAAACTAGAAACGCAAAATCTGTAAAGCTTTTAAATGCTACTCATAAAATGATATTAACAGGAACTCCAATTGAAAACTCTTTAGATGAACTCTGGTCATTATTTGATTTTCTAATGCCAGGATTTTTATCATCATATGACAGGTTCATAGAAAAATACATTAGAACAACAGGTGATGAGCACATAAAAAATATTGAGTATTTAAAAAGAAAAGTATCTCCATTTATCTTAAGAAGAATGAAAGAAGATGTTTTAAAAGAGCTGCCACCTGTTACAAATATTTTATATCACTGTAAACTCACTAACTCACAATTAGAGTTATATAAATCTTATGCTAACTCAGCAAAAGACGAACTTACAAAACTTGTTAAAAGGGATGGATTTGCAAAAGTTCAAATCCATGTACTTGCAACTTTAACAAGATTAAAACAGATCTGTTGTCACCCAGCTATTTTTGCAAAAGAGACAAAAGAAGTTGGAGATTCAGCAAAATATGAGATGCTACTAGAGCTTGTTCAAAACTTAATAGATGCAAATCATAAAACTGTTATATTTTCTCAATACACAAAAATGCTTGCAATAATGAGAGATGATTTTGAGCAAAAAGGAATAAAATTTTCATATCTTGATGGAACTACAAAAAACCGTTTACAAGTAGTAAAAGAATTTAATGAAAATAAAGAGAAAACAATATTTTTAGTATCGCTTAAAGCTGGAGGCACTGGACTTAATATAACCGGAGCTGATAGTGTTATACATTACGATATGTGGTGGAATCCGGCTGTTGAGTCTCAAGCGACTGATAGGGTGCATAGAATAGGACAAAAAAATAGTGTTTCATCATATAAATTAGTGACAGTAAATACAATTGAAGAGAAAATAGTAGAAATGCAAAACAGAAAAAAGGGTCTCGTCAAAAAGGTAATTAGCTCAGATGATGAGGCAATATCAAAATTAACCTGGGAAGAAGTTTTAGAACTTCTCCAGATATAAAGGAAACATTATGCTTACTAAAAACGCATTAAACTTAAAAGACTTACTAGCAAGATCCAAAAATATTTTTTTAAATCGTATCAACAAAGTTCAAGGGATTTTTTCATCGGATATTGGAATAGATTTAGGAACAGCCAATACTTTGGTATACGTAAAAGGCAAAGGTATTGTTTTAGCAGAACCATCTGTTGTTGCTGTAGACACTTTTACAAATGAAGTTTTAGCAGTAGGACACAAAGCAAAGTCGATGCTTGGAAAAACTCCTAGAAGAATCCATGCAGTAAGACCGATGAAAGATGGCGTTATCGCGGACTTTGAAATAGCAGAAGGTATGTTAAAAGCTTTAATTAAAAGAGTAACACCAACAAGATCTCTTTTTCGTCCAAAAATATTAATAGCCGTTCCATCTGGAATTACAGGTGTTGAAAAAAGAGCAGTTGAAGATTCTGCTCTTCATGCTGGTGCTCAAGAAGTAGTTTTAATCGATGAGCCAATGGCTGCAGCAATAGGTGTTGATCTACCGGTACATGAGCCATCAGCTAATATGATAATAGATATCGGAGGTGGCACAACTGAGATAGCGATTATATCACTCGGTGGTATTGTAGAGTCAAGATCACTCAGAGTTGCAGGTGATGAGTTCGATGATTGTATTATGAACTACATGAGAAGAACTTATAATTTAATGATTGGTCCTAGAACAGCTGAAGATATCAAAATGACAATAGGATCGGCATATCCTCTCGGTAACAACGAACTTGAGATGGAAGTTAGAGGAAGAGACCAAGTTGCTGGTCTTCCGGTAACTAAAAGAATTAACTCTGTTGAAATCAGAGAATGTCTAGCTGAACCAAATCAACAAATTATTGAAAACGTTAAATTAACTCTAGAGAAATGCCCACCAGAGTTAGCCGCTGATCTCGTTGAAAGAGGTATGGTATTAGCAGGTGGTGGCGCTTTAATTAAAGGGTTAGATAAAGCTTTAATTAAAGAGACAGGGCTTCCTGTGTTTGTTGCTCCGAACCCACTACTCGCTGTTTGTATTGGCACTGGAAAAGCTTTAGATTATCTAGATAAATTTAAAAGAAAAAAGTAAGTTAG
>JAAKFW010000127.1 GCA_011064905.1 Candidatus Anoxychlamydiales bacterium
TTAAAGCTCATAGACAAAATTTTTGCATAGTACTACTATTTAAATATTAATTAATCCAGTCTCATTATTTTATAGGATACTAAAGAAGTTAAGATGAAAGCAATGTTTTCCAGTAATTATATTGAAAATTTAACTAGTAAACTAAAGCAAAATCTTTTTTTTAGTGGTTCAAAATCTGAGGTCTACATTTTTGTACAGAACAAATTTATAAAAAATTATCTAGTGCAAAATTTTGCAGATGATCCGGATTTAAAAATCTCATTTGGATTAAATTTTGTAAATATTTCCAATTTTTTGAATTTTTTTCAAAACAAGTTAAAAATTTCTAAGGATAAAAGATTTTTAAACTTTTTAGAGTTAAATTTTTTAATACGAAAAAAAATTATAGAACATATAGAAAAACCTAAAAACTATTTAGCTAATAATCTTTATGTAGGTCTTAGAAAGTATTTATTCAAAGATGAAAAAATAATAGAGAAAAGACTCTCAAAACTCTCTTTTGAATTGACTGAGATTTATCTAAAATATTCCATTTTTGAAAACGAGAAAAATTTAATTGAAAAAAGCAAAAGTCATTGGCAAGTCAAACTATTTTTAGAAATTTATTATGAGAGTGGATATAGCTTAGCTTTTAGAGATCTAAAAAAAATAGATATTCGAAGTATAAAAAATATTGAATTCCATTTTTTTTCTATAAGCTACATGCCTCCAATTTATTTTGATTTTATAAATCAATTTGAAAGAGTTTTTCACTATTTTATATCTCCAACGAAATATTTTTTTGAAGATTTTTTATCAAATTTTGAAAGAAAAAATCTTAAAAGACATTTACTAGATAAACAAAAATCTCATGAAGAGATTACAGAGTTAGATAGTTATTTAAAGGACAGAAATTCATTTTTAGCGAATATGGAAAAACTAAAAAGAAACTATCTAAAAATTGTAAGCTCTTACGATGATATTGGAATATACGATGAATACGATGGTTTTGATGAAGAAAAGCTAGCTGTAGGAGAAAAGAGTTCTCTATTAAATGTTTTTCAAAATGACATCCTCAATTTAGAAAATAGAGACAACAATTTAAAAGTTCTCGAGAAAGCGGACGATTCAATTCAAATACATGTTGCTACATCCAAATTAAGAGAAGTTCAGGTTCTTTATTCAAATATTTTAAAGATTTTGGAAAACGATCAAGAGCTAAGATTATCTGATATTCATGTAATTTCTAAAAATATAGATGAGTATGCTCCATATATAGATATGGTTTTTGAGAAGAGTAAAACAGCTTTGAATTACAAAATATCTGATTTAAAAATAATTGATGAGAGTTTTTTTATCTCAGGCTTTGAAAAACTTATAAAATTATCTACCTCTAGATTTGAAAAAGAAGATATTTTAGATCTTTTTGAAAATCCTTTGTTTCTTCAAAGCCATAGATTTTCTATAGATGAGAAAAAAACATTATTTAAATGGATAGAACAAGCAAATATATCGTGGGGATTAGATGAAAAACATATTTTAAAATTTTTAAAAGGTAGCGACTTAGCAATTTTAAAAAGTTTTGAAAAAGGCCTTGCTAGAATTTTTCTATCTGCTGTTTTTGTATTAAATCAAAATTTTTTAGATAGCTCATTTGCTTTCGATTATCCTATAAGTGAGCTAGAGATATCAGACATGAATATTTTGGATAAATTTATAAACACCCTGATCTCAATATATAATGATTTAAAAATTATTGAAGAAAAAAAAACCTTAACGCTAGATGAGTGGCAAAAATATTTAAAAATTTTGAGTATTAATCATTTAAGAAATTTTCATAACTTAAATATGGTAATAGATAAGGAAAAGGTTTTTGTTGAGAAAACAGCTTTTGAATCTTTTCAAAATTATTTAGATGATCTAAAAAGCGTATCTTTTCATTTTGATCAAACAAAATTTTCTTTTGAAGTAGTGTTTGATCTTCTTAAAAAGCATCTATCGAGATTAAGAGTAGAAAGAGGTTCAAATTTTATTGAAGCTATCAATTTTTCATCTTTCGAAATATCTTACTTAAGAGCAAAAGCTATTTTTATATTAGGACTCGATGATGAATCCTTTCAGACTAAGACAAAAAGCTCTATAGATATTAGCAACTTAAAAGATGTGCCGTCTACTGCTGATCATGAAAGATCTCTGTTTTTACAAAGTTTATTAAATGCAAAAAAATATTTAATTTTAAGTTACACTTCTAAAGAGAATCAAAAGATTGATAAAGCTATATTTTTAGATGAATTTTTATCCTATCTAGATAGATCTTATAGAATATTAGATGATCTTCCATCTAAATGTATTATGAAAAAGCATCCTCCATTTTCTTTTCACAAAAGTTATTTTTCTAAAGATAGTGATAATTTCTCTAGTAAAGATTATAAAGCTGCGAGGCTCTACTATAAAGAAAAAGAAAAACTAGATGTAGCTCATCTAAATGTAAAGCTTCTTGACAACTCTCTCAATAATGAGGGCGATAAAATTATAGAACTTCGCCATTTAAAACAGCTTTGTAAAAATCCAATTAGTTTTTATTTAAATAAGATGGATATTTATCTAGAAGAAAAGCTGGAGAAAAATGATTTTAAAATATCGAATCTCGATAAATACATCATAAAAAATGCAGTCATGAAAGATGATATTGTTGATGATATTTTAGATTCATTTGAGAAAAAAGCGAAAATGCCAATCGGAGTTTTTAATGATATTGCAAAAAGTAAAATCAGATCTGATATTTCTATATTTTTACAAAATTTAAAGGATTTAGAAGTAGATTATAAAAATCTTATCAACATTGAATTTAAGCTAGATGCAAAAAAAATAGAAAAAATTGATTCAAGAAATATAGTAATGCCACCGATTGAGATTAGAGATGATAAAGAGGTTATAAAGATTATAGGCAGAATAGAAAATATTTCAAATAAGGGAATTTTATCACACCTAGATGACAAATTGTATAGTCAAATCCGCGCTTGGCCGGATATTTTAATCTTAAATAAGTTAGATGAAAATTTTGAAAAAAATATTATTTTCGCTAAATCTAAAACTATTAAATCTTTTAAAATAGATAGGGTAGATGAGAATTTTCTAGAGTTAATAAAATACTATGAGCTATCTAAGGATGAGATTTCATTTATGATCAAGCCATTTTGCGAACATATATTAAACAAAGAAGAAATCAATCTAGATAAAGCGCTGAGACAGATAGGCAAAAAAAACATATTTTTAGATGTTTATTCTACTTGGTATTTTAATAACTTTGAAAAGCCGGATCCTAAAGCTCTAATTGAAAAATCAAAAATTTTAAAAAATGTATTTCAACCACTTTTGGAAAAAAATTGAAAGTTTTTAATATTATAGATCAAAACACTAATATTTTTGGTAAAAAGTTAATAGAAGCTTCTGCCGGCACCGGTAAGACTTTCGCAATTGAGCATTTATTTGTAAGACTTTTATTAGAAAAAAATGACTTAAATATTGAAGAGATTTTAGTTGTTACTTTCACAAATGCAGCGACAAAAGAGCTTAAATTTAGAATTAGAAAAAATTTAAGTGAAGCAATAAATATATTAAAAGCCAAGAATCAAGATTTAGAAAAAACTTTTTTGTATTTAACTGATTATATAGGTCAAAAAGATAAAATATCAACATTAGAAGATGCTCTAGATCTTTTTGAAACATCCAATATTTTTACAATACATAGTTTTTGTTTTAAAGCGCTGAGTGAATTTGCATTTGAAGCGGATGTACTAATAGATATAGATGAAAAAGACGATGTTTTTTTTATAAAAGATATAATTGTTGATTATTTGAAATTTTTTATAGATTCAGAAAAATATTTACCTCAGCAAATCGAGATTTTAGTAAGTCAAGAAAAAGACATAGATAATTTAGTATTAAAAATTTTTCAAAATCTAGATAAAAATTTAATCTCTCAAGATCAAGATTCGTTGGATCTAGATTCACAGAGTCAAAGTTGGCCTTTACTTTTTGATGATTTTAAAAAAGCTATTGAAAACTTTAAAAAATCAAAAGCTCTAGATGAAGTATTAGAGATAGGTAATTTTGAAAAAACTTCTAAAAACTTTAAAAAGATAGCGAAGTATAGAAACGAAAATTTTTATTTTCAGTTAAAATCATTGATTAACACTATAAATAAAGGAGATTGCTTAATAGATGATTTTAAGTTTTTTATAAAAAACAGGCTTTCAGTTTTTGAGTTTTTAGATGAAAAAAATAAAAAAGTAAAATCTCTAGATTATGAGATCCCAAAAGTTTTAGTAGATTTAAAGAAAAATTTCTATCCAATCATAAAAAAAGCAACAGATGCAAATGTTTTATTTTATAATTTAACTTCAGATATAGCTTCTTTTGTTGATGATTTTTTAGAAACAAATGAGATTTTTACATTTGATAAAATTTTACAAAAAATGCAAAAAGCTTGTAAAAATGAAAATTTTTCAAAAAAATTAAAAAATAGATATAAAGCAGCTATTATCGATGAGTTTCAAGATACTGATCCCGTTCAGTTTGATATTTTTCAAACTCTATTTTTAAAAAATGAGAAAATTTTAGCTTTTTACTTAATAGGGGATCCGAAGCAATCCATTTACAGCTTTAGAAAAGCTGATTTATATACCTATTTAGAAGCTACAAAAAAAATTGATGAAATTAACTATCTGGACACAAACTATCGCTCTACAAAGCCACTTATCGACTCATTAAACGCCTTATTATCTAAAGAGTATTCAAAAAATTGGTTAAAACTACC
>JAAKFW010000128.1 GCA_011064905.1 Candidatus Anoxychlamydiales bacterium
TTCCTTGCATATACCAAGTGGAAACTAATAAGCAATAATAAGCTACGATAAACAGAAATGATTTTTTTATGACAATAATTAAGTTTTTATTTGGTAATATTTTTTTTGTTATCAAATGCGAGGAGCACAAAGGGCACGAAGAATGTCTTTTAAGCCATTCTTTTAAAGGCTTTTGTAAAAAAACCATTTTGCAACAATCCACCTTATAGCAAGTAGATCTCTCTTTTAACTCGTCCAATGATATAGGACAAATAATTCTACCAACACGATCTTCCCCAAATCTTATTGTAGATTCTTCTGGCAAATCCTCATTGCAAAATCTATCTGGATAATCCAAATGCTCCTTACTTATTTTCAGTGGAGTTACTTGATAATGGGGAATTAGTTTTCCTGAAGTTGAGTCTTCCATATACATAGCTCTATTAGCTTCTGACATCCTTATTGGCATATAACCTCGCAATGTAAAAATTTTATTTATTAAAAAAAAATATTCATCGTATAGCCCTGCATTATTAAAATCAATAATTGATATTGATTTTAATAATTTTTCAAATTAAACTAGCTTATATTTATAAAAAATTAAAATCATTATTTGATAACTATTATTAACTAGGAGGTAGTTATGTCAGTCTCTTTAGATTCTTTAACACCATTAGCAAATAATTTTGCTCAAACAAAAAAGATTTCAGATATGCAGCTCACAAATTATCAAAAAGCAAAAAAATCTTTAAAAGGAGATTTTAAATCTCAGATAGATTCTTTATCTATTAAAATAATTGATTTAGATAAGCTATCAAAAAACCTAAGTTCATATGATCAAAAGGTTGCTAAAAAAGTTGTTGAATGGGCAAATAAATTTCAAACCGAAAAAAAGCTGGAGATAAAAGCTGGAGGATCAATCATCGTTTTAGATGACACTTTATTGATGCATTTAAATTCAGAATTTAAAAAGATTCAAAAAAATGTAAGCTACCTAGAGTTTAGAAAAGCAAAAAAAGACTATAAAACAGCTATAAAAGATCTCAAATCACAAGGAAAAACTGCAAAAGAAGTCGAAAGCTTTTTGAAAACGAATGATGTAGCCGATAGAGCTATAAGAAAGGCTATATATTGGTATCATTACAAAGTTTAACAATATGTTAGGATAAAGATTAAAGAAGATTAAATATCCAAGAATTGACCTAGAAATCTATTACTTTTCTTTAATCAACTGCATTGATTTAGATGTACCAATTCTACTTGCCCCAGCTTCTATAAAAAGCTGGGCCTCTTGAAGAGTTTTTATGCCACCTGATGCTTTTACACCTAAATCATCACCAACTGTATATTTCATTAATAGAATGTCCTGAGCTGTCGCTCCACCTTTTGCAAAACCTGTAGAGGTTTTCACAAATTTTGCGCCGGAGAGTTTCGCTATTGTGCAAGCGGAAGCTAGCTCTAGAGGATTTAAGTAGCAGGTCTCTATAATAACTTTTACAGGAATGTTTTTTGCTGTATCTACAACAGCTTTTATACCATCGAAAACTTTTTTAAAATCTCTATTTTTTAGAGCCATAAAATCCATTACCATGTCTATTTCTTTAGCGCCGAGATCTATTGCTTTTTTAGTCTCTTTTGCTTTTTCATTTGGAGATTTTTCTCCTAATGGAAAATCAATAACTGTAATTGGAAGTGGTTTTTTACCAATTAGTTTTTTTACAACTATTGGTAAAAATTTTGGAAATACACAAACAGCTTTAAAACCATATTTTATTGCTTCATCTGTAACTTTTTCGATCTCTTTTGTTGAAGCGTCTTCTTTTAAAAGAGTATGATCTATGTATGCAGCTATATTATCCATAAGGTCCTAACATTTTTTTTGGATTTACAATTTCATCAAATGTTTTCTCATCCATCATATTAAGCTGCATCGCCGCTTCTTTTAAAGTTTTATTTTTACTATGTGCTTCGAAAACTATTTTAGAAGCTTTGTCATAACCAATTGATTTCATTAAAGGTGTTGCTAACATTAAGTTTTGATCTAAATTTTGTTTTATTCTTTGAAGATTTGGTTTTATTTCTTTTAGACAGTGATCTAAAAAGGTTTTAGATACATCAGATATTAGCTCTATTGATTGAAGTAAATTATAGATCATAACTGTACGGAGTACATTTAGCTGAAAATTTCCAGATGCATTTGCCATTGATATCATACTATCATTTGCCATAACTTGCATCGCTACTAGCTTTACAGATTCACATTGAGCTGGATTTATTTTGCCAGGCATAATGGAAGAGCCGGGCTCATTTGGAGGTAGAATTAACTCGCCTATCGCACATCTAGGCCCTGATGCTAAAAGAGTGATGTCATTTGCTATTTTAAATAGTGATACTGATAGATTTTTTAAAGATGAGCTCATATGACAAACTGCTTCTGATGAAGACAGGGCCTGAAAAAGATTATCTGACACTGAGAACTTTTCATTTGTAATTTTAGATATCTCTTCAATAGCTAATTTTTGATAGTCTTTGTGAGCGTTAATACCAGTGCCTATAGCTGTTGCACCTAGTGGGATTTTTAAAAGTTTTTGCAAGCTAAATTTGATATTAACAATGGCTTCTGCAATAAAAGCAGAGAATGCAGAAAACTCTTGACCAAGAGTCATTGGAACAGCGTCCATAGTATGAGTTCTTCCAACCTTAATAATATCTTTGAACTCAAATGCTTTATCATCAAATCCTTTTTTCAACTCTTCCAATGCAGGAAGAAGAGTGTTTTTAACTTTTTGATATGCTGCAATATGAATAGCTGACGGAAAAGTATCGTTTGTTGATTGAGCCATGTTTACATCATCGTTTGGATGCAAAGGATCTTTTAAGCCGAGAGGTTTATTGGATTTTAAAGCGGCTATATTTGAGATAACTTCATTAACATTCATATGAGTTGGAGTGCCCGATCCTGTTTGCCAAATAAGCAAGGGGAAATGATCATCATGTTTTTTATCTAAAATTTCATCACAAGCAAAAATAATTAGATCTTTTTTATCAATCGATAGAAGATTTAATTTAAAATTTGCAATAGCTGCTGCTTTTTTTACTACTGAAAAAGCATAGATAATATCCATTGGAATTTTTTCTTTACCTATAGTAAAATTCTGTAAATTCCTTTGAGTACTAGCTCCCCATAGTTTATCACTTTCAACTTCAATCTCCCCTAAACTATCCTTTTCTATTCTCATAAAAACCCTGGGTTAAATTTAAAAAATAAAAAAAATATATTCATTAAAAAAATATTCTTTTCTATCTGTATATTTTTACATACCCTCTTTTCTTTTTTGTTTTATAAAAGTAAAAGAGCAAAAACAAATGCAAAAAGAGCAAATGATTCAATGATACCAAGCGCGGCTGCACTTTTACCAAAAATAGCCGGTTGTTTTGCTGATGCTTGTATCGCTGTCGCTGCTGCTTTTCCTTGATATATTGCAGATATCATAATAGCGAGGCCTGCAAAAAGAGCAATCCCAACAGCTGACATAGGAGATACTGTTCCTGCTTTTAGAGCATTTCTCATTAATATCATCAACACAAATCCATAAATAGATTGAGAAGATGGCATGGCGCTAAGACCGATAAATTTACCATGACCTTCATCTACGTGTGTCATTACACCGTGAGATGCCATACCAGCAATTCCACACCCAATCGCACTTCCTATACAACCAAGACCTAAAACTATGCCTGGTCCAAACATTGAAAAATCCATATAAAATACCTCTTTATTTTTATTTTAACAGTTTTAGGGGATTAAATAATTTACCGTCCCCTTCAAATGAGTAGTGATACCATTCGATAAAATTAAGACGAAGCCCATGTATAACTCCGCTCATAATAGCGAGCAGTATATTAACAGCTTGCCCAATAATTATTACTATAAAGCCAATAGAGAGCCCCATTTTCATACCCAAATCATTAAAAGTCGATGCCATAATCATTCCAGCGAGGCCCAGTGCATATAATCGAAGATAAGACATAACATCTGCAAAAACGCCAATAACCGCTGTAATTTCAATAATACCTTTTAATCTTTTTTGAACTACAGCCAATATTACAGCTATACACAGCCCGGAGAAAAGAAGAATTTTTCCAATAAAAAAACAAGTTGGCTTACTTAAAATATTTAGAAAGTGAACCATAGATGTAGCATTTAAAATTGAAGGAAAAAATAGATACCCTCCAATCATAAATAAAACCCATCCCGCGCCTGAATAACTTTTTAATAGATACCTCAAAAATGATAGTGCTATATGCAATACTCCGATTAGTAGGGCTGTTTCCATTAAAATATTATCTTTAAAAGTATCTAAAGCTTCAAATTTTTCTTTTGAATCTTCCTTTTTTACAGTTTTTAATAAAAAGTCTTTGCCATTTTTAGATGTAGCTGCATTTGGATATTTTTTTACCCAATCTTCATAGACATCATCTTTTTTCTCTACATGATAATCAGCTTTTTTTGTAGCTAGATAATTTATAAACGTAACTTTTCCAAGCGATGTTTTAATAGAAGGTCCTACTCCAAAAAATGAACCTGTTAGAGTTCCCCAAATTATACAAGCTGATGATAGAATCAAAATAAGTTTCGTAAAACGTTTTATCATCGGTTTTGGATTTTTAACTTTGAATTTCAAAAAGAGTCCAATGATTAAATATATAAGTCCATAACC
>JAAKFW010000129.1 GCA_011064905.1 Candidatus Anoxychlamydiales bacterium
TATAAAATAGGAGAGCTTAGATCTAAAGAAGTTCCAATTAAAACTAAAACTCATAAACGAAAAGAAATAAGCTTTTTTCGGCTAGGATATAATATTATAAGGCGGGTGTTTTATAGGGTTTTTATAGATTTAGAAGCCTTTATCATGCTGATAAAGAATATATTCGGAGGTGAATATGTTACCTCAAATTAAATTTTGTCGTGTACGAAGGGCTTTTTTAATATCTTTTTTTTGAGACCCCTTGTCTCCTCCTAAGGGGAGCAAAATAATCTTTTCTTTATATTTTCCAAAATATACTCTATTGCCTGAGCCAAAATGAATTCTTATACCATTTCTAAAAAATAATAGTTAAAAAACTTTATTTTTGTTTTTATCAATGTAGAGAGGGTTGTGAAAATTATTTTTTGATAACTAATTTTTAGAAATGGTATAATTTTAGAGTTTCTAGAAATGCAATTCATGATTGGCTAAGACGCTTAGCCTCTGAAGGAATAAATAGTCTAGAGAAAATGAAAGGAAGAGGTCCTCACTTTAAACTTGCTATTGACCAACATGAGGTATTTAAACAAACTGTTTTAGAACTTCAACATAATCGAAATGGAGGAAGGATAAGAGGCGAGGATATTTTACAATTAATGCAAGAAAAGTTTGGGGTAGATTGTTCTATTGATACGGTTTATCGAACCCTTGCTAGGGTAAACCTAGTTTGGATAACTGGTCGTTCAATTCACCCTAAAGTAAATCTTGAAGCTCAAGAAACTTTTAAAAAAACTTCAAAGAAATTATAAAAAGCTACCTACCTAAAGATTTATCAATAGATAAAGTAGATATATGGTTTCAAGATGAAAGTCGTATTGGACAACAAGGCTCATTGACTAGAATGTGGGCAGAAAAAGGAACTCGTCCTAGAGTGGCAGCAACAATTTAACTATACTTATATTTTTGGAGCAGTATGTCCTGCTAGAGATGAAGCAGTTGGTTTGATTATGCCTTATGCAAACATGAACACAATGCAAATACATTTAGAGCATATTTCAGCTCATATTCCTAAAGGGCGACATGGCGTATTAATATTAGATCAAGCAAGTTGACACACAACAAAAAAACTTAAAAAATTCCATAATTTAACTTTAGTGTCGCTGCCGCCAACCTCACCAGAATTAAATCCGATAGAGCAAGTATGGCAACAGTTAAAAGATAATGATCTTACAAATAGATGTTTTAAAGATGATGATGAAATAGTTTCATGTTGTTGTACAGCTTGGAATAATTTTACTGACAAAAAAGGAGCTGTTCAAAATTTATGTTCTAGAGATTGGGCCGTTTTGTAATGTTAATTATGCACATTGGTATAAGAATAAATATATCTGAAAATAGAAGACTTTTTACACCTTTACCTCGCAGTAGTTATAAATGGAAAACTTTATATAAAACTCGAACTTCAATTGAAAGACTAAACGGTAGACTTGATGAATTTTTCGGCTTTGAAAAACATTACATAAGAGGGCTCAAAAAAATGAAGCTACGATGGGGCCTTTCTTTTATAGTAATGCTTTCCATGGCTCTTGGAAGAATAAAAGAAAAGCGATTAGATAAAATGCGGAGTATGGTTAGCGTAGCATAGAAAAAAATAAGGCAAAAAACTTATACAGGAGAGGTATATCCGCAGGAAGCAAAAGCAACAAAGAAATGTTAAATTTTAAAAAAATATTTTGAAAAATTAAAAATTACTTAAAAAGATTTTTGGGGAGGAAAAAGTTATAAAAAATTTTAAAAATTAGGTGCTTCGCAATTGCCTCTACTCAATGACAGCTTACTATTTAAACAAAAGTATCGTAAACTATTGAGTAAATGATTACTTATCATTCTAAAGAAGGAGGAAAAAATGGCAACTGTTATAAGGGAATATCAATATCTTTATGGAGCTGGCAGCCACTGGAATCGTTGCTTAGAATTTATGAGAACGGAGGATGATGATCCTAAAACTATTTTTGTTGTAGTAAAAGCTCGTAAACATAGTGGGTGGGGAGAAATTTCTGAATTAAGAAGAGACCAGGTAGAGGTTGAAATGATGACAACAACTGATAAAGTACGAACATTGAAAGAAGAAAAAGCAACTGGCCGTTCTTTACCACTATCAAAAAAAACACTTCTTAGTGAACTCGATAATGCTAAACAAAGAGAAGTTTTACAAGGTATTGAACCAATCGGAACCTGGAGAGTTACGATTACCAATGATTTTGGATCTGACCCTATATATGAAAGAGTTGCTCATTTATGTTTATTCAACCCTATCTAAGTCAATTCGTTTGATCAATTTTAAGGACAAAAAAAATGGCAATGACTTCTGCAACTAACCCTATAGGCAATTTAATAGCAGCAATTTCTGATGTTTATTATACAACCCACGATGGTCTGTTTAGACCGAATTATCACGAATTATTAATTGACTTGGTCAAATTGGATGGAAACGACATTATTTTGCCTCGGAACTATCAAACAAATGTTTTGCAACCATTTATAAAATTTCTCAAAGAACAACTAAAAGA
The DNA here is from genome assembly GCA_011064905.1 of Candidatus Anoxychlamydiales bacterium. GTDB lineage: Bacteria > Chlamydiota > Chlamydiia > Chlamydiales > SM23-39 > JAAKFX01. The sequence goes on from JAAKFW010000129.1 coordinate 2,550, forward strand.
AGAAGGATTTAATAAACTATTTCATGAAGATGAAGAAAAACTAGACCGTAGAGATAAAGCTTTAAAAAAAGCAATAGAAGAAATGGCAGAGGGGCTTTTACAACGAAACTATGAATTTAAATACTTTAGTGCTTCATTTAGAGATTTAAAAGCGATTCAAGCCATTGTTACTACAATTTTTGATGATATTTTAAGAAGTGATATTACACAATTAGCGACAGATATTTTACCTCCCTTAGCTAAGTGGGGTGGGCGTAAAGGTCCCTATGCCATCCCCCAATCTATGCCTTGCTTAAAAGAAATGAATATAAGAGCTGGCATAGTTAGCTTTCCTGCAGAACATCGCACAGGAGGGTTATTAGCTTGGATATCTCTTGGTCATGAAGTCGCTGGGCATCATTTTTTACGTTCCATCGATGGTTTAATTCCAAAACTGAGAGAAAATATTAAAACTGCTTTAATGAAGAGTATGGATCCAGACGATTCATTAACGGCATCTTTAATAGATTATTGGTGTGCATGTGCTGAAGAGACAGCTTGTGATGTATTAGGGGTATTAAATATAGGTCCTTCGTTTGGAATTGGGTTAATAGGATATTTCAGAGGAGTTCGAGGAGGAAAACTTAAATCTACTGGCCCTATGTACTCAACTGGAGAAGGTAGTTCAACAAACTCTCTTATCTTTGAAGGAGCTGGTATAGATCAAATTTTTGTTGAAAAAGTTAGCGATAACCTAACTTTAAAGCAAACGGAAGGCTTGTTTGGGTACATAAGACCTTATGATCCAACCGCTCCAAGACCTTTAAAATATCAGAAATTTAAAACTTCAAATAAACATCCTCTTGACATCATAAGACCTTTTGTCATCGCTCAGATTATTCGTTCATTTAACCCTTCATCACACTGGAGTAAATTAATTGAAAAAGAAGCGCTTAGTGATCTTAATGGTCGAGAACACATAACATTGTTACAATTAATAAAAGAATCACCACGAATTGCTATTAGTCCTGTTATAGTCCCTGTAAAATTAGCTATTAAAACAGCTCGAATTGCCGCAGAAGCTGTGGCAGAATCAACAATTCTAATTAGAGGTTCTGTTGAGAAAAGACTTAGGGAAGTTGTCAAATGGGAAAGAGAAGATGAGGAGTTAGTTGAAGAAATTAAGAGGATAATTCTTAGCCTTCGCCCTGAAAGTTTGTCAACTGTCGGGGAAAAAGAGTGTTCTGCTCGACATATTCTTGCTGCATCAGTCTTAAGTGCCGTTCAAACAAGATCTGATTCTGAAAGTGTCACTTCAATTCATGTAATTAAAAGCATTTTTAATAAGATGAAAGGATTCTTAGTAGAAATCTTTGAAAGAAAACCTACTTTGAATCTTGGTCAACACATAGTAGTCAGTCTTCCTCCTATAGAAGAAGAAGAGTAACAAGAAAAAGTTTATTGCTGTAGTCAATGTCTCAAGCAATGATACAGCCATTTGGTAGACTACCATTTTTGCTATTCGGACCAGCGGGTTCATTCATGCATTTTGAGATGGTTTCAAGCTGAAGTTATTGCAAATTAAAAACTTAGTGGTTTTTGAAAAAAACACCTAAAGTGCTCATTATTAAAAATTTAGATTTAAAACCCTTGAAAAGTCTTAAGTGATTGGGTATACCATTTCTAAAAATTAGTTATCAAAAATAATTTTAAAGTCGTCTCTACATTGAAAAATAAAGTTTTTTAACTATTATTTTTTAGAAATGGTATTAATTCATAAACCTGTATATCAATTTCATCTTTCATATAACATCTTGTAGCATTTAGGCTACAATAAAAGAAAAAAAACAGTAATTGTAAAGACTTAACGCTTAACACTCTTTTTTAGATTTTTTTCTCGAAAAAAGACTTTTAAACAGATACTTTGTCGTCTCTTTTGAAGCGTTTGCTATAGCTTCTGTAAGATCGATATCTTTTGGACACACTCTTTTACAATTTTGAGCATTTCCGCAATCAGATACTCCCCCATCTTTTACAAGGTTTGAAAACCTTTCTTCCTTAATATTTTTACCAAGAGGATGATTGTTAAAAAGATTGATTTGAGAAATAACTTGAGGCCCTATAAAAGCTGAGCGATCATTGTATTGTGGACATGCCTCC
>JAAKFW010000013.1 GCA_011064905.1 Candidatus Anoxychlamydiales bacterium
TAGCTTCACTAAGTAATTCTTTTCCTGTAGATACTTTATCAATAAAAGATCCGGCGCCCGTCAAGTCCTGTAAACTTAAGCCATTCTCCATTGGATGCTTTGCTATATTTGCTGCTAGAGTCCCCAATGTTTCAAATTGTGCTAAAGTTTGCTCTGGATAATAATGATAACTAGCTGCTATAGAGGCGCCTATTAAAAGAATGCTTGCAGCTAATTTAGCATTAAAACAACTTTTATCCTTATTTCCTTGTCCATCTTTCCTCATTTCAGCAACTTCCTTTGTGGAAGATGAAGGAGAGGCGGGGAGTGCTGATGGTGCTGATGCTGTGCTACTTGATGATGCTGACATATTTATTTCTCCTTTTTTAAATTATTATTTTATGTTTTTATTAACCTAAATTGGTTTATATGTTTTTTTTGTATTATGCTTATTGTTTTTTATAACATGCAATCAATTATGTAAATAATATATCATATATTATAATTAAGTGCTATGTAAAGAATGTTTTAATTGCAATTTAAATAATTTATTACATTGTAAAAATAAAAATACCTTTTTAATAATATTTTAGGTAATTATAATTTTTATTATTTTCTAGCATACCTTGAGTAGATGAGCATATAAGTTTTTTAGTTTTAATAGTGTGTCAGAAGAGATTAAAATAAATATTATACAGGGAATAACTTTTCGGATAATGACCCTCAATAGTTACTCATTTTTAAGTGATGATTTTTTTTAAAATACTTTTTACATTGAAGGATTTTAAATGCATTTCTTAAAAATAATGTAGTAAATATTCGAATATTTTTAGTTCTTCGTAATAATTTTTTTTGAAATTGCCGTTAAAAAATAAGGAAAAACCAGCCCAATTTAGGACTGGTTTTTAAGTTGAGATTAATTAGTGCACTCTATGAAGGCCTCTTGAGTCTGCTCAGGACATGAAGCTTGCGGATTTTGCCATGAATTAAATCTTTCTTTTAAAGTAGATGGATTAGATTGAGTGCACTCAAACGCACTAAGACATGAGATGGAATTTCTAAATGTAAGGATTTCATAAACTCCTAAAGATGCAGCAAGCATAGCCGTTCCTGCATATAGGACTTTTGCCTTCATCTTGTTAGTTTTATAAGCTGCTAAAATAAAAGTTGCAGATATTCCAAAAAGAGCTGTTTGAGATGCGATAGATCCCACTGCTATACCTCTAAATGGTATGAATTCAATTGCTTTATTCCAAGCTCCCTTTGGACTAATATAAGAAGCTGCTTTCCCTATTAGAGGGAAAGCTATATCTCCAATTGGCTCTGCGATTGACTTAAATCTTTCATTTATAAGAGCCTTTGCTAGAGCTTTACTTGGACTAATATAAGATGCTGCTTCTGAAAGACTAGAAATAGTACTTGCGACTATAGGCGCATCAAAAAAAACTTGTAAAGCATTTGTAATATTGCTTCCCATTTTTCCCTCCTTTTGGGTAGTTAAAATAAAAGCACTCTATTATTGATATTTTTAAAAATTTAGCAAGTTTTTTAGGGTTTAAAAAAAAGTTTATATACTTGGTAGAGGTAAAATAGAAGATTAAAAATAACTGATTATTTTTGCTTTTTGGAGATAACAACTCATTTTTTAAGATGAAGAGTAATAGAGAGCTTTTAAGATGAAATACGCCAAATAATAAATTTAATTAGGTGTAAAAACGTTTAAAATAAATGTAATTTGATGTAATATAATAAGTAATTATAAAAAAAATAGGAGTGCGTTTTGTCTACATCTAAAATTGTAACAATAGGCGCAGTAGCTCTTTTTGGAGTGATTGCAGCTTTAGGGGTTTTTAAGAAAAACCAAAAAAAGACAGATGTTGTTTTTGATACTAAAAATAGTAAAGTTCAAGAAGTCGTAATTGAAGAAAAAGTTAAGCCTGTTCAAGAGGTAAAAAAGGTTGAAAAAACAAAAGTCGTACAACAAAAGAGTACAAAACAAATAAAAAAAGCAGCTTCAAAACAAGCTAAAGATATAGATGAAAACCTCCCTGATGCAGATCTAATAGATAGGCTTTTTGTAACGGACTCATCTAGGCTTCCAATTGTAGATACTGTGACATATACATCTAGAGCTCCATGGATGCAAGGCAGGCCCGCTTGGATAGCAGATTACGCATCTCATTACTCAACTACAAGGCATTTTATTGCGAGAAGCTTAAATAGAAAAGCTGATTATTTTACTCAAAAGGTTGCTCAAGGGGATAGATTTAACGTACTTAGAGATGATAAAAATATAAAGTTTCATCTGCTTATTGATATCAATAGATCAAAACTTTGGTTCTATTATTTCGATGAAGATACAAATGAAAGAGCTTTATTAAAAACATATAATGTAGGGCTTGGAAGAAAAGAGACTAAAAGGGAGTCGGGCTTTTTAACGCCAAAAGGTAAATATACTCTAGGCTCTAAAGTAGCTATCTATAAACCAAATACTATTGGTTATTTTCAAGATAATAAAATTGAGATGATTAAAGTTTTTGGAACAAGATGGATACCATTTGATCAAGAGGTTGAAAACTGCACAGAAGTTTCAAAAGGCCTTGGCATTCATGGAGCTCCATGGGTTGAATCTTCTTCAGGAGAGCTTGTAGAAGATAGATCTAAAATTGGAAAACAAGATAGTGATGGATGTATTAGACTGTTTGCAGAAGATATAGAAGAAATTTTTTCAATAGTAATATCTAGACCTACAACTATTGAACTTGTAGATGACTTTCATGACGCAAAGCTTCCGGGCGTAGAAAAAATAATAAAATAAGGTAAAATCTATGGAAATACTACCTCATGAAAAATCGATTTATGAATATGAAGAAACGATTAAACAAGTCGAAGAGCAGAATAAAAATAATGGCCTTTGGACTAAAGATGAAATCGAAAAGCTAAAAAGCAAACTCAAAAAGCTAAAACAAAAGATTTATTCCAATTTATCTGTATGGGATAGAGTTTTGATTAGTAGGCATGCCAGTAGACCTCATACAATTGATTATTTAAAAAATATTGCAGATGAATATGAAGAGATTTATGGAGACAGAACTCGGATGAATGATCCCTCAATCATTACAGCTTTAGCGAAAATAGATGGAAAAAAATTTGTAATTATAGGTCAAGAAAAAGGAAATGATACAGATTCTAGAATTTATAGAAATTTTGGAATGACCCATCCCGAGGGTTTTAGAAAAGCGCTAAGAGCTATGAAACTTGCTGAGAAATTTAATATTCCTGTTGTAACATTTTTAGATACTCCAGGAGCTTATCCAGGGCTCTCTGCAGAAGAAAGGGGACAAGGCGCTGTAATCGCTAAAAATCTTTTTGAGATGTCTAAGCTGAAAACTCCTATAATTGTTGTTTTAATAGGAGAGGGCTGTTCTGGAGGAGCTTTAGGTATTGGTGTTGGTGATAAAATAGGTATGTTAGAGCATTCATATTATTCTGTGATTTCACCAGAGGGGTGCGCTTCTATTTTATATAAAGATAAAACAAAAACTGAAAAAGCTGCGGAAGCCCTAAAGATGCAAACTGAAGATCTTATAAAGTTAAATGTTATAGATGAGATTATAAAAGAACCTCAAGGGGGAGCTCATTTAGACCCTAAGACAGCATATAAAAACGTGAAATCATTTATTTTGAACTCTTTTGATAGCCTGAAAAACATTAAAGATGATAATCTTTTAAATAAGCGTTACGAAAAGTTTCGCTCAATGGGTGAATTTATCAAAAATTAGTAAAATATGAGACTACTTCTTAAAGCTGCTTTAAAAAATTCAAAGCATCTATCTTTAGCAATAATTGTATTAGTTACTTTGCAATTTATGAGTATTGCAAATCAAATGGAGATGTTTTCTTTAGGGTTTATTGCAAATACCGGAGCTGATTTTTTTACTCTTTTCGGTAAAGATAGAAAAAGAAAACTTCATTCAAATGATAAGGTGTCTCTAAAGGATGTTCAAGAAAAATGGAATGCTATAGATACTGATAAAAATGGAGTTATCTCTAAGAAAGATGCTGCGATTTATATAGCTGGTAGAAAGAATTCAAATCCATTAAATCGCATTTTTAGAGTTGTAAGTAATAAATTAAATTTAGAAGGTAATTTTACCGGGCTTATCTCCATTTTAATCTTTGTCGCACTCTTTAAAGCTATATTTTTATTTGTTTCGAGATATTGTACTCAAGTTTTATCTATTCGAATAACAAGAGATCTTCGTCAACAATTCTTTGAGCATATTCAATCGCTTCCACTAAGTTTTTATCAAGAGCATAATATGGGGAGTTTATCTACAAGAGCCGTAGGAGATGCTTCGCAAATTGCATCTTCAATAAATTCTTCAATCACAAACTATTTTCAAACACCATTTACAATTTGCGCAGCTCTGACTGCTTGTTTTTATCTTTCCTGGAAACTATCTCTAATTATTTTTATCGGGATGCCGATGATAGTTTTGCCTGTTGTTTTTTTAACTAAAAGAATAAAAAAAGTTGCTCGACAAATCCAAAAAAATCAAGAGAGTTTTAACTCTGTTTTATTAGATTTTTTAGGAGGAATTCAAACGATAAAAATTTTTGCAATGGAAAAGTTCACACTAAAAAAATATAACGAGCAAAACATGCAAATGGCTTATTTAGAGAGTAAAAACGCAAAATACACTCTTTTAACTCGGCCAGTTTTACATCTTATTACAACTTCTTGCATGGCGACTGTTGTAATGCTTGGTCTTTATACTTTAAATATGAGCATCCCTGTTTTATTAGTTTTTGTAGCTTCACTTCATCTATTTTATGAACCTGTTAAAAAGTTTGCTGAAGAAAACTCAAATATTCAAAGAGGAATTGTAGCGGCGGAGAGAATGTTTGAAGTTATATCTTTAAAACCTGCAATCCAAGATGAAGACGGTGCTATTGCACTAAAAAGTTTTTCAGATCATATAGAATTTAAAAATGTTAGTTTTAGATATCAAGATGAATGGGTTTTAAAAGATATAAGTTTTAAAATAAAAAAAGGAGAAACAATTGCTATTGTAGGGCCAACCGGCGCTGGAAAATCTACAATTGTTCAACTGCTACCAAGACTTTTTGATGTTCAAAAAGGGGAAATTATAATTGATGGTTATCCCTTAAAAGAATATACCCAAAAATCTCTTAGAGAAAACATTGCTTTTGTTCCGCAAAAACCTTTTTTATTCTATGATTCAATTATCGAAAATATCTCTTTTGGAAGAGATTTTACTTTTGAAGAAGTTAAAGATGCCGCGATTAAAGCGCACGCTCATGAATTTATTGTAGATCTAGAAAAAAACTATCATACGATATTAGCAGAAAGAGGAAAAAACTTATCAGGTGGACAACAACAAAGACTTGCAATTGCTAGAGCTTTAGTTAAAAAAGCTCCTATATTAGTTATGGACGAAGCAACCTCTTCTTTAGATGCTATAAGTGAGAGTAAAATTAAAGAGGCTATTAAAGCTCTGAAAACCCAGGTTACTCAAATAATCATAACTCACAGGCTCTCGACTATAGAACATGCTGATAGGATAATTTATATCGAAAAAGGAATAAAGCTTGCAGAAGGTTCTAAAGATGAACTTTTAGAAACTTGCGCTGAGTTTAAATATATGTGGGAACACTACCACAGATCAGAAAATTTAAAAAAACTATCTGTTTAAATTTTATGGAAGATAAATTTAGTGAACTTGCAAATACTCTAACAGATCTCATTAATATCTTAGAAGAATTTGAAAAAACAAAAGATGATTATAAAAAACCGGATATCAGAGCTTATCAAATAAAAATATCATCTTTAGCTAAAATAATCGGAAATATCACTCTAAGACATACTCAGAAACTATTAGATAGTATCGATGAGTATTTATCAAATTCTCAAAAAGAAAAGTTCTCATCTTTAATAAAAGATGCTATCAACCTTCAAAATGATCTTTGGGAGCTGTAACTCAAATATCTAAATATATATATAAAGAGCTACTTTATATTCGATTATCCAATTGCATCAAACGATAGCCACATTAGATCTCCATTTCGAGCTATAGAGTTAGCCTATTTTCATCTGAACTATAGCTAAACAAAAAAGAAGAAATTCCCAAAAAAATTGTGATTTCTCTGATTTTCTATTTCAAATATAATTTTGGAATAATTTGTGTCAAATAACTCGATTAGGATGTTTAAATAAATAGCCCTTTTCTTTGATTCGGCAATTTGCAACTCTTTTATTATTATCTGGAAAATCAGCAAGATTAGGATCAAAGTTTGGTGGATCAAGATTTAGTTTAGCGCAGATTTTTTTCGCAAAATCTTCTCTTGTTGGATGCTCATCATCAGTGGCATTGTAAATACCTTGAATATCATGATCTATGAGATATGATATTATTCTTACTACATCATCTCTGTGTACCATATTCGTATAATAATCACTGTGGCCTGGAATAACTTTTTTATATGACTCTTTAAAAAGATCTATAATTTCTTTATTAGGTCCATAGACTTGAGAGAGCCTAAGTATCGCTACGCTCCAGCCAAGATTATTTAATGAAAATATAGTATTTTCTGTATCTATTAAAATTTTTGCAAAATGATCTTTTGCTTTTAGGGGAGTTGATTCATCTACCCACATACCATCTTGATTTCCGTAAACTGAGGTTTTAGAGGTAAATATTATCCTTTTTGGAGCATCGATCTCTTTAGCACACTCTTTTATAGTATGCGCAGTTTGAAGGTAGGTATTTTCAAATTCATCTGGATTTTTAGCTTCTAGTGTTACAATAATAGTATCATTATCTTCTAATATTAATGAGACTTCATTTTTATCAGTCCCTCTCATAATTAAAGACTTTTGAGTTGTTTTTTTTAGTTTTTCTATGGATTTTGGATTTATTGTTGTGCAAGTTAAAAAATGATGCTTTTGATGCAGCTTTTCAGCTAGAGCTAAACCAATATATCCACATCCTATAATTGTTGTTTTCATGCGCTACAATTTTGCTAAAAGATTTAATTTTTCAAAGCTTTTTTTCAAATTAGCATTTTGAGGTTTATCAAGAGCGTCATTCTCTTGTAGCCACCTAATATATCCTTTTGGTACCTCAGAGAGTTTCTTGCCCTGATGTTTTCCAAAAGGCATGTATTCAACTAAATCACTTTTTTCCTCATATAACAATTTTAAAACAGTCTCTATATCAAGATCATCAATCATCTTTTCAAAGACCTTATGTAAGACAATAACATCATTCAAAGCTCTATGAGCTTGATTAGCCTCAATATTATACATCTCTCTTAAATATTGAAGAGAATGTTTAGGAAGATCAGATCTATACTTTCTTGCCCATTTTAATGAATCTATAAATGGAATATCAAGCATTTTTAGATCAGCTCTATTAAATTCAGCTTCTAAGAAAGGTTTATCAAAACTATCATTGTTATGAGCTATGAGTATAGTATCAGATCCACAAAACTCAATAAATTTTTTCCCAATGATATCAAAAGTTGGAGCATCTTTTACCATATTATCTGTGATGTTACAGATATTGGTTGAAACTTCTGGAATAGCCATATTTGGATTAATAAGCTCTTCAAAAGTTCTGTTTTGCTCAGGGTCAAAAGCGGCTAACTCAATAATACGATCTTTTTGAGAGCTGAGGCCTGTTGTTTCTGTATCGTAATAGATTGGTCTTTTTGTCATAAGATGTCCTTAAAATATATAAATGTTATTATCAATAAAAATATCTTAGCAAAAAAAAATATTATGATTAAGAAACTTTTGATTTTTTTAACTTTCTTTTTTCTAAGTGGTTGCTATCAAAGGTTTGGCTAAAAGATTTATAACCATTTTTTTCTAGCAAAAATAAAGACTGAAACCAACGATATTAAGATCGTTATAGTGATTAGTATTAAAAAAGCGTGAGGATTTGTTTCTAAAGGAAGTTTAACGTTCATTCCATAAATAGATGCAATGATCGTCGGAATTGTAAAAATTATAGTGATAGCAGTCAAAAGCTTGATCGTTTTGTTAACATCATTAGTAAATAAAATCTGATAGGAGTCTCTAAGAGATCTAATGCTTTTTATACTAATAGAGCATAAATCTTCAGATTGTTTAACTGCAATCATTAGATCTTGAAGTAGATCATAATCTTTTTCATATAAAGATATGTATCTTCCGGAAAATATAGCTTCTAAAACGTTTCTAAGAGGTACTAAACTAGATAAATATTGATTTAAAACTTCTTCATTTTTTGTTAATACTACTATTGCTTTGTTAGTGACAGCTTGCATTTGCTGCTCTTGGGCCAGCACAGCATTTCTAACTTGTTTTATCTTAGTTGTAAAATCTTGAGTTATTTTTAAGAGAATATAGAGTAAAAGTTTAGATTTTTGAGTAGTAGCTAGTTTAGATTTGCTCTCAATTATAGTTTCAATAATTTTACTTTTTTGTGGGCAAATAACTACGATATAGCTCTCTGTTAAAATTATGGCTACAGTTGTTGTATGCATCCCTTTTTCTAAGTCTGAAGAGTTTCTTGCATAGAGTATTATACTATTATTTACATGCTCAATTCTTGGAATTTCATATTTATCTAAGGTATCTAAAATATCATCAATCTCAATGTTTGCGATTTCAGAGATTTTTTTTAGGTCATCCATATTAGCATCTGAAATGTTGATGAGTGAACCGGGTCTAAAGTCATCAATCTTTTGAAATATCTCATCGCGAATTGCTTTATAATAAATCTGAAACATAACCATTCCCTCTTAATATTACTACTTATCAGTAAATAAGGGGTATTTCAAGTAAATTTAAAGATTTTTTGTTTTTTCTTCTAAAGTAGAGAGTTTGTCTTCTAGCTTTTTTAGAGTTTTAGAAAGATTTTTATAAGTGATGAATTGTCTGTTATAGTCATTTAGATCGATAGCAGGGGAGCCTCTAAATTTCCCTTTTTTAAGGTTTTTAGAAACACCAGATCTAGTAGCTAGCTGAACAAAAGATGCAATTTCTACATGGCCGGTTACTCCGACTTGGCCTCCCATAATAACAAAATCACCAATCTTGGACGATCCTGCAATGCCCGTCTGAGCTGCTATTGCTGTGTTTTTGCCTATCTCCACATTGTGAGCTATCTGCACTAAATTATCGATCTTAGTGCCTTTTTTGATGATTGTAGATTTGAATCTAGCCCTGTCTATACAAGAATTTGCTCCAATCTCAACATCATCTTCAATGATAACATTTCCGACCTGTTCTAACTTTTTAAATGAACCATCTTTTTGATGTAAATATCCAAATCCACAAGATCCAATAATAGCGCCACTTTGAATAATTACTCGATCTTTTATGATTGAAAATTTTCTTATTGTCACGTTTGAGTGAATGATAGTTTCTTTTCCAATAGAGCTATTTGGACCAATATATACCCCAGAACCAATAAAAGTTCCATCAGCAATATCAACCCTCTCATCTATAACTGAGTTGGGCAGTATTACAACATCTTTTCCTATCTTTGCGCTTTTATGAATAACAGCACTTTTATGAATAGCTTCAAACCCTGATAACTTATCTTCTTTTGAAAAAAAGATTATAATTTCTTGAAAAGTTTTAGATGCATCATCTGATACTAAATAGTTTTTGTTTTGTTCTAGCTTTGTATCTTTATCAACACAAATAACTCCTGCTTTAGATTTTAACATTGAATCAAAATAACGAGTATTTGCTAAAAATGAAGCCTCACTATTTGAGGCTTCATCTAATGAATTCACTCCAGATATTTTAAAATTAGCATCTCCAATGAGTTTACTAGATGTTAGAGAAGCTAATTTTTTTAATGTTATCATCTATTGTATCTTTTTTGCTGGAGCTTGTTTTGTATCAGCTATTATTTTGTTTTCATCTTTAGTAACTTCTTCATTTTTTACTGTCTCTTTATCAAAGTTTCTATCCATCTGTTTTATAACAAGTTCTGTAATATCAATCTTTGGGTTGTTATAAAAACAAGCTTCTTTGTTTAGAACAAAATCAAGTTTTTTATTCTCAGCTATTGACTCAGATGCTTTAGAAATGTTAGATGACATCTTCTGAATAAAAAAGTAATTTGCTTGATTCAAAATTTGATAAAGCTGATTTTGATACTTTGCTAAATCTTGATTAAGAGCGCTTTGCTTCATCTTTAGCTCTTCTTCAGCTTCTGGTGAAAGTCCATCTAAATAATCTTGATCTTCAAATTTTGCAGATACATCTCCGAGCTCTTTTTCGGTCTCTTCAATTAATGTTGACCACTGTTTTTTTATGTTTTCTAATTGCTCTTGCTCATTTTTGCCATATTTAGAGTCTGTAAGACAGGTCATGAAATTTACAACCCCAATTACTGATTTAGATTCTATTGCAAAAAGCGAACTTGAACATATTAATAATACTATTAAACTTAAAATAAAACGCTTCATTTTCATTTTACTTACTCCTTTTTGTTAATTAAAATTGTCCGCCCATATAAAAGAAGAGCGATTGTCTATCTTTCTTTCCTCTTTTAGGATTTATAGGGCGTCCCCAACCAATTGTTATTGGCACGCGATTCATTACCTCTAATCTAAGTCCTATCCCAACACTAGCTCTAGGTCTTTTAATATTGTATTTTTCAAAAGACACAGCTCCAGCGTCTGCAAAAAAGAAAATATCGGCTAGTGGTTTGATTAATTCTTGATTGTATTCAATAGAAAGTAGCATAGAAGAGATTCCACCTTTTGGATCATCTTTAGCATTATCATCCGTCATTTGAGGTCCTATGATATATGGTTTATATCCTCTAACTGTTTTTTCTCCACCTAAAAATAATCTCTCTGAAATAGGGACTTTTTCGTTGATTTTTTTTTCTCTGGTGCTAAATGGATTTAAAAAGGTTAAATTAAATCGATATTTCATAGTTCCTTTTAACCAAAGGGGATAGTAGTAGGTATTGTTAAAAGCTAGTTTTAAAAAGTCATATTTACCGCCTATTCCAACATATTCGGTATCCAAGTTTGAACGAAGACCTCTATGAGGTTTATACGAGTTGTCAGTTGAGTCATAAGATAGGAATGGACCTGCTCCTGAAATTAGTCCTTCAGAATCTTTTTGATTGTCTTTTATAACCTGCTCTCTTTCATCTACAGGTGTAGCTTTGATTATTTTATTTTTTACAATATTATCAGAATTTCTAAGTCTATATCTAAGTCCAACACTCCAATAAGTAGAAAATGGATATGCTGTATATACAGAGCCACCAAGTGTTCTGATTCTATAATCTTTAGATTGGAGTCTTGAATGTGTTCCGCTAAATTCAAAACCAAGTTTCCATAAAGTATCCCTAAAATATGGATTCATCCAAGTCGCTGAATAATTGCTTTGACGCTTTCCTAGAGTTCCTTTTAATTGAGCATATTCTCCTCCGCCTCTTAAAGCTGAAGGACCGTGTCTAAATATTTTATAAAGGCCAGTATAATCAAAGTTGTTTTCTGTAACATCTACAGTTCCACTAACATTATCAGTTGAGCTAAGCGCTGCTGAAAAAGATAAATGGCCAGTTGATTCTTCATCAACTTCAATATGAACATCTCTGTAATTTGGTCCTAAAGATTCATCAGAAGATTGAACTGCATATACATTTACATTTTTGAAATACCCCATGTTTTCTAATTTCTGCTCTGTTGCTTTTAGTTTTCTTGAATCAAATTTTTGACCTGGAACTAAAAGAGATTCTCTTAAAATTACATTGGGTTTTGTGGTTTTATTGCCATAGATTTTAATAAGACCGATTTTATACTCTTCGCCTTCATCAATGTAAAAATTAACATTATAAATAGGCTCGTTTTCTTGAAGATATGTGTCAAAGTAAATATTTGCATCAATATAGCCTTTCGTTCCATATGCATCTTTTATGGCATTTGTAGTTGCTCTTATTTTATCTGGAGAAAAGATCTCGCCCGGATGAACTAAAAAACTATTTATTACTTCATCATTTGTAAGGAGACAGTTTCCCTCAAATGTAATTTTACCAAAGCGATATAAGATGCCTCTATGAGCTATAATTGTGATAATAATTTTACCAGTTTGAGGAATCTCAAATATTTCAATATCTACTTTAGCATCAGCATAACCTTTGTTTTGAAAGAAGTTGATGATATTCATTTTATCTTGCTCTGCAGCTTCTTCTTTATATGTTCCTGTGTCAGTTATCCAGCTAGTTAATAGATTGTATTTTCTGGTTTGCATTGCCTTTATAAGGTCTGTTTGCTCTTCTTTAGTAAAGCCTTCAAAGTAAATATTTTGAATTCTTCCAGATTTACCCTCTTTTACGTAGATATCTATTTTAACTTCATTTTTATAATCTAAAAGCTTTTCTTTAAATGATATTTGAGTTTCAAAATAACCTTTTTTTACATAGTATTCGTTTATTTTATTAAGAGCTGCATTGAATTTTGCTTTGTTAAAGACACTAAATGGTTTTACGCCAAGTTCCTTTTGAAGTTTACTTGTAGAAACATTTGTATTCCCATGGAATGTTATCTTGACAATAGTTGGTCTTGCCCAAAGCTTTATAGTTACATAAATTTTATCATCTTTTACTTCAAAGCTAGGTTCTATTCTATCGAACTCTTCTGATAGCTTTTTTAAATCACTATCAAAAGTTCTTTGTGAAAAGAGTTCTCCTGCTTTAGTGGTGAGTTTAGTTAAAATTACTTGAGTATCATATCCTTTGTCTTTTGCATTTTCGATTTTTATTTGAACATCAGCGATTTCTTTTTTTTCAAAACTGTCATTTGCAAACAGGAATGAGCTTAGAAAAAGCAACACTAAAGATAGATACCTAGATGTTTTTATCATTATGATTCCTTATTATTTTACTTTTGAGTTTTGATTATAAAAAATCAAAAGTAAAAAATCAACAAAGTCTAAAACGATTGTCTTCCAACAAAAGCCTGAGTTAGGGTTGTTCTGTCTATATAATCTAAAGAAGTGCCTATTGGAAGTCCAAAAGCGAGTCTAGAAACATTAATTTTATAATCTAAAAGTTCTTCTTTTATATATAGAGAAGTTGCATCCCCTTCAATTGTTGAATCCAATGCTATAATCACTTCACTAATTGAAAAATTTTCAATTCTTTTTTTTAACCGAGTAATATTTTCTTCATCGATCTCTTTTCCTTCAATAGGGGAGATCAAAGTCTCTAAAATATGATAAAACCCATTATATGTTTTAGTTTTTTCAAGTAAAAAAACATCTCTAAACGATGATACTATACATAATTTTTTTGAATCTCTCAAATTGCTATCACAATACTTACAGATATTTTCAGCAATTAAGCAGCCGCAAGTACTGCAATACAATATATTTTTTTTTAAATCTTTAAAAAGATTACCTAGATCATCTAGCTCAAAATCACTATATTTAAGTAATTCAAAAGCAAACCTCTCTGCAGTTTTTGCTCCTACCCCTGATAATTTCTTTAAATAATGGATAAGCTTTAAAAGATCTTTTGGATACATATATTTAGTTTTTTAATAACACTTCAAATTATAAATATAGCAAAAAAATGATTTTAAATGAAGAAAAGAAATTTTTTATAAAAATGTTTGTAGGATATTTTAATTTATCAATACAGAATCGTCATGGTTTTTAAAAAAAAGTGATAACTATCTCATTTTTGCTCTCTTCTTTTTTCAAGCGCCAATTAAAAATATAGAAAAACTTATGCTTTAGTTTAGATGTCTTTTTTTCTCTTTTCATTCTCTGTCATGTTTTTTCTTATTCAGCTAATGCTAAGCGCTCTTTCCGTGCTTGCATTGTTTCTTCAAAGGCTTTTAAAATTGCAGATTTAGCTTTAGCTATGGTGATTTTTTTACTATAAGAAGGAGATGGTGAAGATGAAGAAGAGGATGAAGATGAAGAGGAGGCTTCGATAAATCTTTTTAATTCATCTCTTGCATTCTCTATTTGATTCATTGCAAGATATAGTTTTATTTTACTTAATGTTAGCGCGTTATATTCCTTGCCGTCAGATTCATAGTATAGGCTTAAAAGTTCAGTTTGCCGTTTGGTAAACATCTTTATCAAGTCACTAGAATAACGCTTAAAACGATCTGTATTATTTACCTTACTAAAGCTAATAAGAGTCTTAATGCCCTGAGCAATCTCGTCCTGACCACCTAGCCTGTCAATTGAGGTGCTAGGATTTTCTAACAAAGAAGAAAAGAAACTATCGAATAAATCACCTGTCTTATCTATAACCCATTGCATTAATTCATCAAGTCTTTTATCTTCTGGTTTGGTTGCTCTATGTTTTCTATAAAAATTAAGTGCCTTGGAG
>JAAKFW010000130.1 GCA_011064905.1 Candidatus Anoxychlamydiales bacterium
ATGAGTGTTCTCCTTTTATTTAGTTTTGGTTAACTAAAAATTTTAGGATGAACACTCTTGTTTTTCAACTCTTAAAACACAACTTCTGATAATACCTCCATTACTTTTCTTCTCTTTTCCATTTTTTTCTGATTTTTGATTTAATCCATTGAGGAAAAAATAAATTTAGTAACAGCATAATTCGCATTTTTAGAGTTAAAACAAGGGATTTCTTTGCTAAAAAAGCATCAACAGCTTGTTTTGCAATCGCTTCAGCATGGCTATAGTTGAACTTACCACTTAAGGAAAAATATCTTAGGAGTTGACGACCTATAGTTTTCTGCATAGGGGAATGCATAGGTGGACTTACAAATGTTGTTACATGTTGGGATTCTTTGGTTAGTTCATATTGCAAGGACTCTCCTAGCGTCCAGAGGGCTGCATGAGTGGCTCCGTAAGGGCCAAGAAGAGGGAGGCTGAAACGTCCAGAAGGGGAGATTATATTCAAAATACCGATGGCTTTATCAGATTTAAGCGTTTGCATAAATTGTCTCATGAACTCTGCTGGGATAATAGTATTAAGATGGATAAGATCTTGTAGGGCACTTGTGTCTATCGATGAAACAGTACCTGCATATGCTATCCCAGAGCAGTTAATCAATGCATCATAACGCTGGCTTTTTTGTTTGAGTTTTTCAATTAATAGACTAACTTCACAAGAATTTTTTAAATCTGCTGTAAGGAATTCAAATTGTAATGAATAGTTTTTTTCAATTTTGTTTTTTAAAGTCTTTAGAAT
Organism: Candidatus Anoxychlamydiales bacterium; assembly: GCA_011064905.1. Lineage (GTDB taxonomy): Bacteria > Chlamydiota > Chlamydiia > Chlamydiales > SM23-39 > JAAKFX01. The sequence goes on from JAAKFW010000130.1 coordinate 779, forward strand.
ATCTTGATTTCTACCAATTCCTAAAATATTATATCCTTTTTGTGCAAAAGAAAGAGCAATTTCCTTTCCTAAGGTCCCTGTCACTCCATTAATTAATACCCAATGATCTGTTTGCAGTTTTTCTTTTTTTTCTTTTGGCAGAAAAAGCCTTTTCTTTTGAAAGTTTTTATCTATCGTATATAGAAATTGAAGCAATTCTTCTTGTGTATTGTAAAAATGAGGGGAAACGCGGACTGTAGAATTACGCATAGTAACCGTTATGCCTTCCTTTTCCAGGGAAGCTTGGAATTTTTTTGGATGGATGTGCTTAGGAAGGTCAAATGAGGTAATTCCTGATAAGTATTTTTCATGGGGATATTTAAGGGTTATACCAGATATCTGCTTTATTCCTTCTCGTAAAAAAATACTATGATTTTGAATTCTTTGATAAATAAACTTCCATCCAATTGATTTAAGCTCCTCTAGAGAATTTTTAAAACCACCGATAGAAGCAATATTTAAAAGACCTGGTTCAAATCTTGTTGCTTCAGGAGAAAAATCTAATTGCATAAGGTCGAAATTTTCAGGGTAACGAACACTTGTCCACCCCACCAAAGGAACGTGCAATTTAGGGATAAGATCTTTACGTATGTACAAATAGCCGCATCCCATAGGTCCAAGTAGCCATTTTTGGGCACCTCCAGCTAAAAAATCAATGTCAGCCTGATGAACATCAACAGGAATCGTTCCCACCGCTTGAATTGCATCTACACAACTCAATATGTCATGTTTACGGCAAAAAGCACCGAAAGCATTAATGTCATGACGTTGTCCTGAGAGATAACTAACTAAACTGATGCTGATGAGTTTTACAGATGAAAGATCAAGACTTTCTAGTACTTCAGATAAAGGATGATCAAGATCAAAGAATTCGCACTTGACTCCTTTAGATTTAAGGTTTTGCCAAATGTATCGATTTGAAGGAAATTCATTTCTAGGAACAAGGATTCGATCACCTGGTTTCCAATCTATTGCTAAAGCGATTAAACTAAGTGCTGTGGAAGTATTTGGAGTGAACGCAATTTCACCTGCATTAGCGGATAGTAATTCTGCTAGAAGGCGGCGTGTATGTTCTAAAATACCTAATGATTCATAAAAATGTTTTCCTAAAGGTTCTTGCATTTGATCGCATAACACTTTCATACTATTGATTGTTGCATAGGAAACAGGAGCTGTAGCGGCATGGTTTAAAAAGCATCCCTTTTGAGAGATAGGAAAAAGTTCTCGATATTTTTTTAAGTTCATAGAGCTTACATTTTTTTCTTAAAAAGGGAATAGATCCGAAGAGCACAGGTAATTACACTGCCAATGATCACCCATAAGAAAAACGCCATAATGAAGTCAAAATTCCAAGCCCAATAAAGCGAGAGGTATTGGCATATAGAGAATACTATCAACGCAACAATTCTATCAGTTTGTCCTACCGGTCCTACACTTTGAATTTTTCTATTAGCAACGAGGCCTATCAATCCGAAAAATGTTACAGCCCAACACATGGTTATGGCAACTAGTCCTAAGGTAGAGTAATAGAAAGAGCTAAAAGCAATTCCTAGTATAAGGCACATGTCAGCTATTTCTGGTGCAATGCGATTAGCCATTTCACCTTTGGCTGTAGATTTTTGAAACTCTGCAGCCATAAGCCCATCTAGGGTCCCTATCACCATTCTTAAGAAAATAAGACCACAGGCTAGAAGATATAACCAATGTATGTGGGGAGCAAAGAAATAGGTAATGGCAGTAATAATTCCCAAAGGAATCAGAGACCAGCTTACGACATTAGGATCAACTTTTTTAAAAAAAGGTAGTAAGAAGAAGATAACCTTTCTAAAAGAATATTTGAGATGGTATAATCCGATTTTCATCATTTGCACCAATTATTTTTCAATCAGAATACATGAAAAATGCTTTAAAATCATTGTTTAAAAAATGATTTGCCTTTAAAAAAAAACCGCATTATTGTATTTTTTATGGCAAATCTTTAAAATCAACAACCTGTTTTGTTTTTATGATGATTTTTTTTCCAATGATTACGCCTCCAGTAATGTGGGCTTGTCTAGGTATTTATGGGTTTCTAATTATTGTTCAAATTATTTTTTTTCTAGGTTCAAAATGGAAACCAAATAGTAAATTTTCAGATATGAGTGCTCGGTTAAGAGCATGGTGGTATATTTTTATTGCTTTTACACTAGTCTTTCTTACTAGGGTTTGGGTATTAGATTTATTTTGGATGGGAATTAGCCTATTAGCCCTACGTGAATATTTTCATGTGATTCCTATTAATCCAGAACACAAAAGAACTAAGATATGGTTATATCTGAGCATTCCTTTACAATACGCCTGTATTTTGTTAAACTGGTATGGATTATTTCTTATTTTTATTCCTGTATATATTTATTTTTTATTTCCCATTCGAATGATTCTGTCGGGTTCTTCTAAACACTTTTTGCAATCTCTAGGGGGATTCTTTTGGGGGATAATGATGACAGGATATAGCCTAAGTTATGTTGCTTATCTTTCGCATTTAGCTATAGAAAAACAGTATATAGCGGGCCCATTAGGCTTGTTACTATATTTATTATTCATTACTGAAATGAATGATGCAATGCAGTATTTATGGGGAAAGTTTTTAGGCCGTCGCCTCATCTTACCCAAAATAAGCCCAAAAAAAACAATTGAAGGACTTATTGGTGGGGTTTTATCGAGTATATGCTTTTCTCTCTTAATCGCTCCATTTCTCACTCCAATGAATTGGGTGGGAGCTATACTTATGGGTGGTTTGATTAGTATCGGAGGATTCTTTGGTGATGTAACTTTCTCAGCAATAAAAAGGGATGTGCACATCAAAGACTTTGGAAAGATTTTACCAGGTCACGGGGGTCTTTTGGACAGAATAGATAGTCTTATTTTTACAGCTCCACTGTTTTTTCACTTAATTCGTTGGTTTTATTAAGTTAATAACAATGATGTTAAGATCATTCTCCAATAGCTACCTTCTTTCCAATCAAAGGTTCTAAATGCGTTCAACCGCTAAACATCAAAACGTCCAACCATTAAATAGTTGTAATGGTTTGACTTTTTTTAATTAGAAGGGCATTTTTAAAAGTTAATTTATATTTAGGATTATGTATGCCAATGAAAGATCTCAAAATGTAGAAGAAGGCAAAACAACCGTTTATATGACTGATGAAGATGAAACTTGCTCAATGAGCTCTTCATCAAACGATTAAGAGAAAAAAGGAAAACAGACAAATCTGCTCTGTTATGCGAAGGGATACGACTTCTTTTCGATAAAGAAATCGAGGGTTTCTCAAATGATTGAAAAGATAAAAGGTTTATTGAAAAATCCATTAGTTCATAAAGTAGAGCCTGATGGCTATGCATCGGTTTTAGAAGCTATCTCAAATAAAGTGAGAGCTGCTCAAACAAGAGCTATAAGAGCTGTTAATCTTGAATTAATTCAGGTATATAGAGAGATTGGCCGAATAATTGATGAAAAGCAGCAAACTGCTGATTGGGGATCTTCCGTAGTTGAAAGGCTTGCTTCTGATTTACGGAAGCTCTTTCCGAAGGTTAAAGGTTTTTCTTCTCGCAATCTATGGATTATGAAGGATTTGTACGTATCTTATAAAGATTATGAAAAACTGCAGACACTGTCTGCAGAAATTAGCTGGTCTCATAACGTTGCTGTTTTATCGAAGTGCAAAGATCCCCCTCTGTCAGCGTAGTTGTCGGTGCGCCACGAGGTGCTTAATTACTAGTGACTGGAAGAGTCACTAAGAAAATGTAACCTAACATATCTTATACCG
>JAAKFW010000131.1 GCA_011064905.1 Candidatus Anoxychlamydiales bacterium
TTTTTTATTTTCAAAAATAAAATATAGAGTTGGAACAAGAACTAATGTCACAAGAGTTGAGACTAACATTCCTCCGATAACGGTAATACCCAATGGTCTCCACATTTGAGCTCCTTCTCCTACAGATAATATTAATGAAAACATCCCAAATACCGTTGTTAGTGTCGTTATTAATACAGGCCTAAGTCTATGTTTGCCTGCTTTTAAAATAGCTTTGTTCAAATTAATTTTTTCTTTTCTTACTTTATTAATGTAATCGATTAAAACAATAGCATTATTTACTACTATACCAACGAGCATTACAATACCTATAAATGACATGGCATTTAGAGTTGTTCTAGTAATAAACAGAGCTAAAAACACGCCCACTAAAGCAAATGGAATAGAGAACATTATTATAAATGGGTGTTTTAAAGATTCAAATTGTGCAGCCATCACCATATAAACGAGTAGTATCCCTAAAATAAACATAAGCATAAGCGTTTTAAAAGCTTTTACTTGCTCTTTTGCAAGCCCACCCATTTGAATTTCTATATCAGCAGGGAGAACTATATCTTTTATTTTACTTTTTAAATCTTTGAGTATTTCGCCTTGAGATCTTCCATTTACATCCATATTCACTTTTACTACTCTTTGAGCATTCTGACGATCGATTGTAACAGGGCCTAACTTTTCTGATATCGTTGCAATATCATTTAAGAAAACATTTTGCAAATAAGGTGTTTTAATAATTGTTGATGATATATCAGATAGATTTTGCCTTTGAAGAGGATCTAATCTTAAAAAAATATTATAATCATGACCATTATCATGATACTTACTAGCATTAGTTCCATGATATAGCGAGCGCAGGGTTGTAGCTATTGTAGTCATATCGAGACCATGCATTAAAGCCTTTTGTTTATCAATGTTAATTACAAGCTCTGGTTTTCCAAGATCTCTATCAATAAATACATCTTTTGCACCTTTTATGTTCAAAGATATTTCTTTTATCTCTTCAGCTATTTGCTGCGTTTTTAAAAGATCATGACCTAGCACCTCTATTGAAATTGGTTTGCTCGATCCAAACATATGTTTATTCATTGGATCGGCATCATCAATATCTAGCTTTTCAATTTCATCAATTTCTTTTAATTTTTCAGATATTTTTTTTGCAATATCTTTTGATGAAAAATCTCTGTATTTTTGTTTTACTAATTTAAACCCAATTTGACCAACATGAGATGCTTCATCTCTATTAAACGCTGCTCCAAGACCTGAATCCTCTGCTCCACATCTAAAATATGAATGAATCAAGTTTTTATCACCTATTATCTGTTTTATGTCATAGCTTACCTTTTCACATATCGAAAATGTTTTATCAACATTTGTGCCAAGAGGCATATGTATAGTCACTGTAATATCTCCAGAATCTTCCTGTGGCATAAATTCTGATCCGATAAAGGGAAGTAATAAAAGACTAATTACAAATGTTGATATAGAAATTATCACAACCTTTTTTCTATGACTAAGAGCATAGGATAAAATAGAAATATATACTTTTTCTAGTTTTTGAAAAATCTTTGGATTTTTCATTTTCGGCATATTTTTCAAAAGCTTGCTTGCCATCATTGGAGTTAACATTAATGCAGATAGTAGGGATGCTAATAGAGTAATCGCAATTACTCCACCAAGCTGTTTAAACATAATACCTACAATGCCTTTTAAAAATATCAAGGGGAGAAAAATAACAATAGTTGTAAGAGTGCTCGCTCCGATTGCCATACCAACTTCATTAGAAGCTAAAATAGCAGAAGTTTTTATATCTTTTTTTTTCTGATGATTCATAATGCTATCTAGGATAACGACAGCATTATCTACAACCATCCCAACAGCGATCGCAATAGCTGCTAAACTCATTATATTTATAGTCCATTTTTGAACATGCATGAACACAAAAGCGATGATGATAGAACAAGGAATAGTTAAAATAATGATTGCAGAAGCTCTAATGCTTCTAAAAAAAAAGTAAGTAATTATTGATACGAAAAATATTGCCCAAAGAGCTGTGTTTTTTAAATTCCCAACAGAGCTTTTGATAAATTCTGAAGAGTCCATGATTAAAGAAGGTTTAATATCAGGAGGAAGATTATTAAAAAGGGATTTCATCTCTTCTTGGACTAGGTTGGCCACTTCAACAGTATTTGCTTCTGCTCTTTTCTGAACCATCAACATTATTGCTTTTGAATCATTTACCAAAACATGATAATTTTCTTCTTTAAAATTATCTTCTATATGACAGACCTCTGAGAGTTTTACTATCTTGTCATCTACTCTCTTTATTATTACATTTTTTATGTCATCTAAGGTTGTATACTCCCCTGGAATTCTTAAAAGATAATCAACATCATTTATCTTTATCATTCCAGCTGGAAGAGATAAATTTTGTGTATTGAGAGCATTTTGAATCTCATGAATAGACAAGTTATAAGCAAAGAGTTTTTCTCTTCTTAGTTTTACATTTATTTGTCGCTGCATCCCTCCAATTACTTGTACACCACCAACTCCTGGAAGTCTTTGCAAAGGTCTTGCTATTTCATCTTGGACTATGTCATAAAGATTTTCTAAATTTTCTTTAGCTGTAATCCCATAAAATATCATTGGCATCATTGCTGTATTGAATTTAAATATAATAGGATCTTTTGCATCAGATGGCATATAAGCTTTCGCAAACTCTAATCGATCTCTTATATCATTAGATGCCTCGGTTAGATCTATCCCCTGTTCAAATGCACAATTTACAATAGATACGCCCTCTTTGGTAGAAGACTTAATGCTATCGAGGTTATTGATTATATTTAGATTAGTCTCGATTATTTTGGTAACTTTTGTTTCAACATCTTCTGTAGAAGAACCTGGCCAAAATGTTATAATGCTAATAACAGGAGCTTCTATTTTTGGCATAAAATCGATAGGTAACTTAAAAAAGGATATAAATCCAAATAACAACATAAGAGTGAAAAACATAATAGTTGCTATTGGCCTTTCAACAGCAAATTTAGTTATTTTCATCTTTTTTCTCCTCTATTTTATCCTTTTCTGACAAGAAAACCCTTTCCTTTAGGGAAAGGATAAATTACCAATATTAAAAAACGCTGGCTTAAATGCTTTTAAAACCTCCTCCATCTAGAGTAATCCACTTCGGGGTTGTTAGAAGGTGGTTTTTAAATCTGTCACACTGAGAGCTCCCTCTCTGTTTAATGACAGATCACAGTTTCTACGAACTAGTGGAGCATCCGTAGGTGTGTATGTATCTCTTCCGACTAACTTCTGCATGAAAAGCTCCCTAATCAACCAGTTTCCCTTGATCCTCAGGGCTCAAGCTTCTCTCTTTAGGGAGGGGTGATTGCCCCTGCGCTAAAGATACATCGATTTGATCTGTTAGTTTATTCTGTCCTAATACAATTAAATAATCATTTTCTTGCAAACCAGAGGTTACTTCAACAAAATTATCGTTCCTATCTCCTATTTCCAATTTTTTTAGATAAGCTTTTCCATCTTTATAAATATATGCTTGATAACTTCCTTGATGGTAGATCAAAGAAGAAAAAGGAACTTTTATAATTTCCTGATTTTTTTGAAAATGGAGTATTACATTTGCATACATGCCTGGCTTTAAAAGAGCATTTCCAACGATTCTAAGCTCTAAAGTTCCCATTCTGGTGTTTTTATCTATTGTAGGGTAAATCTTTTCTATTTCAGCTTTAAAAGTTTTGTCTGAATAGGCATCAACTTTTACATCGACTAAAGATGTTTTTGGATCTATTTCAGAAATAATTTTTTCTGGAATTCCAATTAAGATTTTAAGCTCCTTTAAATTTGAGATATTTGCAAGTGGCCTACTCGGATTGGCCATGTTGTTTTCAGAGATATATTTTATAGTTAACACACCATCTATAGGAGATTTTATAAAGGCTTTATCTAAAGATATCTTAGCTTGCTTCAAAGATGCTTTAGAATCTAAAAGCATAGCTTTAGCTTGCAAGCATTGAGCCTGCATTCTTTTTAAATGAGACAAACTCTCTTGTTTTTGCTTATCTGTTATAGCTCCTTTTTCGAAAAGATTTGTCATTCTAATCTCATCTCTTGAAGCATCATTTAAATTAACTTCTGATATTTGAAGGTTTGCTTTAGATATTTCTAAAGAGGCTTTTGTTTTTTTTAAACCGATTTCCATCTCTTCATGATCCAAAATAGCAAAAATTTGATCTTTTTTAATATGTGAGTTTTCAGTAACTTTTTCTCCATTATCAAATGAATATGAGGTAATATTACCTGCTATTTTTGGAAAAACATCAATATTTTCAAGAGCTTGAATTTCACCAACTAAATTTAATTTCTTTTCAAAGATAGAGCGTTTTACAATTTCAGTTTTAACTTTTATAGGCTCTACCTTTACTTCTTTTTTCCCTTTACATGAACTCAATTGAAATGCCAGTAAGATCAAAAATAATTTAGAAGTTTGTATTGATTTTTTTTTCATCACTCTTCTCCAACGCGGAAACCCGGTGCTTTAGTTCCGGGAGGAAGCGTTTGTTTAAAATTTAAAAACTTACCGGGAAAAATGGATGCTA
>JAAKFW010000132.1 GCA_011064905.1 Candidatus Anoxychlamydiales bacterium
TTTTAATTATTTATTTTAATTACATTATATTAAAATTTATTAAACATAATTATAACAAATTTATTAATTAATTATAATTAAAATTTATAGTTTCTTAACGATTATTTAACTAAGAAGAAGTCGGCATAAAACTTTAATATTAAGAAGCTTATAAACTGCCGTTGAGACATAGAAATGCCAATTAAAATTTTAATTTACAGATTGTAAAATGTTTTCTTTAATTGACGTCTCTTTTATAAGAGCCTTTCACTGATTTTCGTTGAAGCTCCCTTGCTTTATTAAGAATTTCAATACCTTTTTCAACGTGATCTTTCGTGTAATTCTCAAAAACGAACTCTGCGCTTTTTTTAGTCTTTACGCCATTTTCATTTAAAGGAAGATCTGAGATTAACAGTAGCACCCCTAAAGTGAACTTTCTTTTATAGCTGGCAGTAAAAAGAGTAGCGCATTCCATCTCAATCCCTTGAGCCTTAGAGGCTTTCAAATTGTTTTTAAAGTCTTCGTTAAACTCCCAAAACCTCATATTAGTAGTATAAGTGATACCGATATGATAAATGGATTTTTGCTCATCAAGCACCTCAGTTACAGCTCTTTGCATTAAAAAGTTAGCTAAAGCCGGAACTTCTTGAGGGAAATAGTAATCAGAAGTGCCCTCTCCTCTAATCGCAGCAACAGGAACCAAAAATTCCCCTATTTTATACCTTCTTCTAAGACCTCCACACATACCCAAAAGAATCGATGTTTTAACAGGCAAAAACGAGCAAACATCTACAACTAAAGCGGCTACAGGTGAACCTATTTTAAAATCCAAAATGCTCACTTTCTCATCTTTTGAGTGAGCTACTTTAAAAGCAGAACCTTCAAAAATTTCAACATTTCTAGATTCAGCAAAATAGTGAACATAAGTTGGAAAGTTAGTTATTATTAATTTTTCTTGAAAATCTTCTCGTTTGCTGCCTGAGTATCTCTCAAGGGTTTGCAAAGCGCTCTCTTTTTCCATTTCATTCATATAAGCCTCACTATGTTTTAAGATTAGTGAAGATTTTAAAAATTTGCAAGGAATAGAAATTGCAAATTAATAAAAAATGAATAAAAATATTAAAGATGAAGAAATAAATATTTTAAAGGACAAGAAATGAGTGAACTATCTGTAAATGATCTAAAAACATCTATGAAGGTAGAAATTGATAATGCCCCTTATGTTGTTGTATCCAATCAATTCGTCAAACCTGGAAAAGGACAAGCCTTTAATAGAATTAGAGTAAAAAATTTATTAACTAGTAGAACTGTTGAAAAAACTTATAAATCTACTGAAAAGTTAAAATTAGCAGATGTAGAAGAGACTAGAATGAGGCTTTTATATCTTGAGCAAGATGCAGCTGTATTTATGTCAGATGAATCATTTGAACAAGTGAGTGTTGCTTTTTCTGTTATTAAAGATAATAAGCAGTGGTTAAAAGATGATATTGTCTATGATCTCATTTTTTATAAAGGATCTGTTATTGATTTACTCACTCCAACTTTTATGGAACTAAAAATTACCGAGTCTGATCCAGGGGTAAGAGGAGATTCTTCATCTGGTAGAGTTTTAAAACCTGCAACTTTAGAAACCGGCGCCAAAGTTCAAGTGCCAATTTTCGTCAATCAAGGTGAGAGAATAAAAGTTGATACTAGAACATGTGAGTATGTCTCAAGAGTCTAATCGAAAAAAGATCTTAAAAGATCGATCTTTGATGCTTAAAAAAGTTAGATCTTTTTTAGATACAAAAAAAATACTAGAAGTAGACATCCCTATTTTAGTTAAATATCCATCTATCGATGAGCATATTAAATCCATAAAAACACATCCAAACAGAAAAGATATTGGTTATTTACATACATCGCCTGAGTATTTGATGAAAAGATTAATTGCTAAGGGAATTGAAAATATCTATTTTTTAGGTCATGTATTTAGAAAAAATGAAATTGGCAATTACCATAATATTGAATTTACTATGTTAGAGTGGTATCGATCCAACACTACTTATGAAAAATTTATAAAAGAGAATGTTGATCTAATAAAATTATTTGTAAATTTTAAAATTTTTGAAGAAATATCATATTTTGATCTTTTTTATAAAAATTTTAAAATAAATATTTTCAAATGCTCAAAAAAAGATCTAATTGAGCAATGCAAAAAATATAAAATCTTAATTTCTAATACAAAAACTCTCAAAAAACCAGATTTTTTAAATCTCTTAATAGATTATTTTTTCGAAAAACTTTTCAAAAAAAATACTCTTTACTTGATATATGACTTTCCAAAAGAAGAAGCAGCTCTTGCTAAAACTTATATCAAAAATGGATTTGAAAGAGCTTCTCGATTTGAGTTTTTTTTTAATGGCTTTGAAATAGCAAATGGGTATTTTGAGCTAAATAATGAAAAGTTACTAAGAGAAAGGTTTGAAAAAATAATCAAGAAAAAAAAATATCTGACTTTAGATGAAAACTTTTTAAAATCTATAAATCACATCGGTAATAATTGTTATGGTATAGCAATTGGTTTTGATAGACTTATGATGATCAAACATAAAACTCATAATATAAAAGATGTTTTATATTTTTCTTATCAAGAATTATAAAAAAAATTTTGAATTCAATAAATTAATCTGATATTTATCATAAATAGAGACATATTAAAAATTAGGAGCATTTCATGCCAGTTAACTTAAAAGGGAGAAGTTTTTTAACCCTAAAAGATTTTTCTCCAAAAGCAATCCATTATCTTATAGCATTATCTAAAGATTTAAAAAGTAAATATCGAGCAGGTATTAAAGGAGATTTATTAAAAGATAAAAACGTCGTATTAATATTTGATAAAGCATCTACAAGAACTAGATGCGCTTTTGAAATGGGAGCTTCTCAAGAAGGAGCATATGTAACATTTTTATCAAATTCTCAAATGGGTAAAAAAGAATCTGTAGAAGATACAGCAGAAGTTTTGGGAAGATACTATGATGGAATACAATATAGAGGATTCAAACAATCTTTAATTCAAGATTTAGCGAAACACTCGGGAGTACCTGTTTGGAATGGTCTCACAGATGAGTTTCATCCAACCCAAATACTCGCTGATCTTTTAACTATTCAAGAGCATATATTTAAACCCTTTGAAAATATAAAGGTGGTCTTTGTTGGTGATGCTAGAAATAATATGGGAAACTCTTGGATGATAGCTTGTGCTAAATTAGGAATGCACTTCGTTGCTTTAGCCCCAAAGTGTTTATGGCCAAATCCTAAACTTGTAAAAGAAATGCAATCCTTAGCAAAAGAAACTGGAGGGAAAGTTGAGATTACTTCTGACATCGACAAGGGAGTAAAAGGCGCAGATGTAATCTATACCGACGTTTGGGTATCGATGGGAGAAGAAAATAAATTCCCAGAGAGAATAAAACTTTTAAAACCATATCAAGTAAATTTAAAAATGCTTCATAAATCTAAAAATCCTCATGTTAGGTTTATGCACTGTCTTCCTGCTTTTCATGATACAAAAACCGAAGTTGGCAAACAGATTTATAAAAAATTTGGTCTAAAAGAGATGGAGGTTACAGATGAAGTTTTTAGATCTAGACACTCTATTGTATTTGATGAAGCTGAGAATAGACTACATACTATAAAAGCTGTAATGGTAGCAACAATTGGTAACGTTTAATAATTATTGAAGAAAAAATTGATTAAAATATTTGAAAGAGAAAAGAGCGGAAACCTCCGCTCTTTTTTTTCTTTAAATATCTTTATGAAAAGAGCCTTGGCTATCTATGCAAAAAGCTGCAAAAATTCGGATGAGTCTATCATCTAGATTTTCCGGTTCATATACAACGATAGACCAATCATCTTGTATATCTAAAACAAAATTTCTAGTTAAACGAGCTAAGGTATAAGTTTCATTATTTGGATCTGTAATAGTAACTCCTTTTCCATCTAAATCTATAAATGCAATTCCAACTACTTCTCTATTTCTATCAAATAATAAAAAACGAGCTTTTGCAGTAGTTAACACTTTTCCTTCTATCGCCCCTAAAAACTCATCGTTTACTCCAAAAACATCTATTTCAGCTGCCCAATCGTAGAGAGAACCTAATGAAAATATTCTTTTTATGCCAGTTGCACACCAACCATCCTTATCAGATAAATCATAATGATCACGAAGACGAAATTGACTTTTTTTAACATTTCCTCTGTATGTATCTTCACTATCAATTTCAAAAAAAGATGAAAAAGAATAGTTTTTCTGTTGAATTGTAAACTGATATCTCTCATCAGATTTATAAGAATCGGTTACCGGTGGTTTAGGCTCTGTATCTACATCGATATTATTTGCATTCGCAAAACATAAAAAAGATGTCATACATAAACATAGTATCTTGAATTTCATGGCATAATACCCCTCTATTAAAACATTAAATTTTAAAAGATGATATTTTAATACATTGGATATTTTAAGCAACCTTATTTATAACAATTGAATATAGATATACACCTCGGGAGTGAAGATTAAAAAAAACATTTTACAATAAATCCCCAAGTTTTATAAAATTTTTTATTATGAAAAATTTTTTAATAGATGAAGAA
>JAAKFW010000133.1 GCA_011064905.1 Candidatus Anoxychlamydiales bacterium
AATATCTCTTTTTTTAGGTAAGATAAGATTTTTGTGTGTTTTTTTGTTTTCAAAAAGCCTTTCACAATATAGAGTAAAATCTCCAAATTTTAAGTGAGTAAATGAGTTTAGATTAGCAAATATTTTTATTTTGCTAAGAGATATTAGTTCTATGATGAGACAGGTTGTTTAAAAAATAAAAAGATTGTATAGAAATAAATTATTTTCTTGATATAAAGGGATTCTTTTAAGTTAAAATACTAACAATTTAAAAAGAAAATAAAAAGTGAGCAGATCTAAAGAACTTGCCATCAGAGAAAATTTTATCTGGAGGGAAATTTTAGAATATAGAGCTTTAACGATAGGAGTCTCATGTGATGTTAAGTAATTCATCGTCCTTAACTAATTCTAGAAGTTCAATATTTTTAGACCATTCATTCATTCCTGCATCTGTTGTAATTGGTTTAATGGCATTTGTAAACTGGAGAAAAAGTGAAGCAGTAGTAAAAATATCTGCTCAAGCTTTTAAAAGACTAAAACAATGTCAAGATTATGCAGATAATATTTTAAAATATAATAAAAGGGAGTTATTCGTAACTTTAGTATTGGCCGGGTCTGTATATACGTGTGTAAATTCAAATTTAGCTATGGCAATTTTAATCTCTGGCGCATCTTATATTGCTGGTAAAAGAGCGCAAACTACAGTTAATAGAAATATTGAAACTAGAGAAGCTATAAGAGAGGATGCTGTACAAAAAAAGATGGCAGAAAAAGATACAAAAATTCAAGAATTAACAAAAGAACAAGATAAGCTGAAAAGAGAGAATCAATCTTTGGTGGGGAGTTTTAATGATCTTGCTAATGGAATAGTGCCACTGCTATCACTTAGAGTGATGGGAAATGGTTCTGCCAATGACGAAAAACTAAAAAGAGTCTTTAATCGTTTAAAAGTTGAAGAAAGAAAAATTTTAAAAAACTTTTTAGAACAACAAACATCTGCTCAGAGAATAAAAATTAAAAAAATCTGGATCAAAAAAGATGACAATGACCTATTAAAAGAATTACAAAAACTTGTTCAAGAATTAAAAGAGAGCCCAAATATTATTTTGAGTTCATTTTTTTTAGTATATTTATAAAATACTAAAGCTGTCTTTTAACATTGAGATGATATCTTCTTCAAATTTTACAATATCTCTTTTCTTAGGTAAGATAAGATTTTTGTGTGTTTTTTTGTTTTCAAAAAGTCTTTCACAATATAGAGTAAAATCTCCAAATTTTAAGTGAGTAAATGAGTTTAGATTAGCAAATATTTTTATTTTGCTAAGAGATATTAGCTCTTTTACAGGATCAGGAAGAGACCCAAATCTATCTTTTAGCTCTGTTGATATATCATCTATTGTTTTGTTTGATTGAGACTCTCCAAGCCTATAGTAGATTTCCATACGTAGATTTTCATGGGGGATATACTCATCTGGAAGATACGCGGGGTATGAGAACTCCATTTTAGTTTCAATAAAAGAAGCTTCTTTTTTGTTTTGGATACTAAGTATTGCTCTTTTTAAAAGCTTGCAATATAGATGGAAACCAATGTTCGAGATCTGCCCTGATTGTTTTATACCTAAAATATCTCCGGCTCCTCTTATTTCCAAATCTCTCATAGCAATTGCCATGCCTCCTCCAAAAGTTGGAGCATCTAAAAGAGCTGATAACCTTTTTTGAGAGATTTCAGAGATTTGTCTATTTTTAGGAGTTAGAAAATAGGCATATGCAGATCTATTCCAGCGGCCAACTCTTCCTCTTAATTGATAAAGATCAGCGAGACCAAAGGTATCTGCTCTATCGATAATTATGGTGTTAGCATTGGGAACATCTATTCCATTTTCTATGATGGTTGTAGCAAATAAAATGTCAATCTCACCTTTTTTAAATTTATGAAAAGTTAGATCGACATCTTTAGTTGACATTTGACCATGAACTACAGCAAACGTGCAATTTTTAACTAATTTTTCAACGTGCTCTAATCTTTTATAAATACTCTCTACTCTATTATGAATAAAAAAGAGTTGGCCTTGGCGTGATTTTTCTCTTAAAATTGCATTTTTTATAACTTCATCTTCGTTTTCTGAAATTATAGTTTTTATAGGTAGTCTATCTTGAGGAGGGGTATTTATCACTGACATCTCTTTTACTTTAATTAGTGACATGTATAGAGTTCTAGGGATGGGAGTAGCGCTTAGAGTTAAACAATCAACGCCTTTTTTAAATTTTTTTAAGTGCTCTTTTGCTCTAACTCCAAATCTTTGCTCTTCATCAACTATTAAAAGACCTAAATCTTTAAATGAGACATCTTGAGAAAGAAGTCTGTGAGTTCCAATTAGAATATCTATTTTGCCTGTTTTTACATTTTCTAGAGTTTTTTTATTCTCTTTTGGGGTTTTAAAACGAGATATTACATCTATGTTAATTGGAAAAGATGACATTCTCTCTTTAAAAGTATCAAAATGCTGCATCGCTAAAACAGTAGTCGGTACTAAAACAGCTACTTGTTTTTTTCCATCATAGACAGCTTTAAAAGCAGCTCTCATTGCAACTTCTGTTTTTCCATAGCCAACATCGCCCAAGATTAAGCGATCCATAGCTTTTTTTTGCATCATATCATTTTTAAGATCAACAATAGCTTTTTTTTGATCCTGGGTTTCAACATATGGAAAATCTAAATCAAAAAGCTGAGTTTCTTCTGAATCTTCATCATATTCAAATCCGCCCTCTAATTCCCTTATTGCTTGGATATGCAAAAGATCAGAAGCGTAACCAATTATCTGCCTTTGAGCTAAAGCTTTTGTTTTTTGCCATTTGTTAGATCCAAGTAGAGTAAGTGTAGGAATGGTCTCTGTTGAGCCGATATATCTTGTAACTAGATGTGATTGAGAGATGGGAACATATAATTTTGAGCCGTTAGCGTATTCAAGTATTAAAAATTCTGTTTCTACTCCTAGATGATTAGATAGTCTATCGCAGCCTAAATATTTACCAATACCGCTATGGAAATGAACAACTAAATCTCCTATCTCTAAAGAGTGATAAGAAGCTACTGGGGAGTGATAAGCTTCTCTAAATTTTTGTCTTCTAATGACTTTTCTTTTTGTGATTTCATTATAGGGGATTATTGAGAGATTTTGATCTGCTATTATGAATCCTGAAGACAGAAAACCTTCTTCAAAAAAGATATTTTTAGTTTTCTCTAAAGATATTTTTTTATCTAATAGCTCTAGGAGGTGTTTTTTTTCTGTTTGGTTTTGATATAAAAATATAATTTTCAGGTTTTTATCGATAAAAGTTTCTATGTGATCTAAGATATTTTCTAGTTTTTCTAAACTTAAAAAATCTAAATATGTACTAAAGGGATGTTTAAATAATAGAGCATCTAGATGCTTTTGAAAAATCTCAAAAGAGATTTTTTTTTCATCTTTTGTATTGGGGTTTTCCTTATATGTAACAATAGATATTTCATCAATTTTCTTTTCAGAAAAATAGAGTTTTTTATTTTTTTTAATCTCTTCTAAAAATGAATCGAAAGATAAAAAATACTTTGAATTTTTTATCTTTAAACTGTTTAAAGCAGTTAGGGAATCTTCTATTTGATAAAGATCATCAAATATAACTAAAAAGTCATCTTTTAAATAAGAGGAAATATTTGTTAATTTTTTTTCATCTTTTAAAAATTTGAGCTCATCTGCTAAAAAAATATCTATAGATTTTTTTCTTTCAACAGATTTTTGAGTCTCTAAATCAAATGTTCTAATGGATTCAATCTCATCTGAGAAAAACTCGATTCTATAGGGGTGATCTAGATTTGTTGGAAAAACATCGATTATATACCCTCGAGTTGCAAATTGAGCTTTATCAGATACTAAAGTCTCTTTTTTATACCCTAAATGAACAAGTTTTTTTATGAGATTATCAAAGTCATGAGATTCATTAATTTTTAAATTAATTGATAGATCTTTTAAAATATTTGAAGGAATAACTTTTTGTAACAAGGAGTGGAGAGTGCAGATCAAAAGATTGTTTTTTTTAGAAATTTGAAGTTTGTTAAGCGTATCGAATCTTTGACCAATAATATCTAAAGATGGTTTGATCTCTTCAAAAGGAAGTGTCTCCCAAGATAAAAACTCTAAAAGATTATCATTAAAAGATGATAAATTTTTATAAAGTAGATCTTTTCTTCTATCTGTTGAAATTATTAAAATATCTTTTTTTAAGCTTTGATTTAGAAATGTAGTTAAAAATGATATTTCAGGATCTAAAATATCATCTACTAAAATTGAATCTTTAGATTTTATTCTATCTAAAAATTCATCAAAAAATATGGATTTATAAATCTCCGATTTAAAAAATTTGGATTTAGAAATCCCAGAGTTGTAAATCATTGATTTAGAATCGATCACTTTTCTTTTATTATGGTTTTAATTTTATTAAATGCATCAATGATTTTTGTTGCATCTTTCCCTCCAGCTTGCGCTTGATCTTTTTTTCCGCCTCCTCCTCCATTTATTATTGGAGAGATCGCTTTTATAAGATCGTTTGCAAAAATGTTTTTATCTATTAAA
>JAAKFW010000134.1 GCA_011064905.1 Candidatus Anoxychlamydiales bacterium
GAAATTACAAGAGTAATTACAAAAACCCCTAAAACAGCAAAAATAGCTCTTTTAAAAAACTCTTTTAGAGTTTTGGTATCTTTCAAAAACATATCATATTTATTTGATAAAAAAATCCCTAAAAATGCAGCTAAGAATCCAAAGAAATGCATATTTAACAGAGGTACTAAAGAGAGGATAAATAAACAAAAAAGAGCTATCCAAAAGATATTTGCTGGCTTATATTTTTTTAGCATCTTTTCTATAAGAGGAAATAGATATAAATAAACTAAAAATAAACCAAGTCCTATAAACCACCCTGCTATAATGTCTGTTAAAAAATGAACTCCTAAATATAGCCGAGATAGACTTATCCAAAAAAAATAGTTTATACCTACAATAATTGGCCATTTCTTTTTTTTGAAATGCTCAATTAACAAAAGCGGTAATATAACAGCTGTTTGCACAGCTCCAGATGGCAGACCGTAATTACTTAAAACATGAATTATCCCTACATTTGGATCCAAAATATAAGGCCGAGGCTGCATGAAGATATTTTTTAAAAACTCATTTACAATAGCGCTAAGCATCAAAATAAAAAAAGTTTTAGCTCCAAACCTATAGCTATACCCTATCCAAAGCATGGGAAATAAAATTAAATAAAAAATTGGAGTATCAAATAGATTTAAAAACTTAAAAAGTTCATCTAAAAAAGGCGATCTAAGTAGTTGAATGAACTCTATTATTTTTAATTGAAATATATACATATTGATTATTATAAAAAAGAAAAACAAAAAAAAGAAGGCAAATAATTGCGTGGCAAATAATTGCGTGGCAAATAATTGCTAGATTTTGAAAAAAACTACCTAAAAGATTTTTTCAAGATGTACTCTTTTCTTAAGATGGAATAGATATTAAAAGACCAAAATCTATCTTTAACTTTATCTCTCTCTTTTAAAACCCCTTCTTTTTGCATGAAAGTATTTAGTAAATTTGACGATCTAAAATTTTCTATGTTTGAAAAGGCCTCTAAGCGATTGAACTTTATTTTTTTAAAGCCGAATTCTAATATTTTTTCAACAGCTTCTGTCATGAACCCACAGCTCCAATATTTTTTAGATAAAGCAAAACCAACTTCAGCTCTTTCATCATCCTCAGATATATTTTGAAAAGAGATAGAACCAATAACTTTACTATTCTCTTTTAGCTCTAAAAGAAATGTAAGAGCTGTTTTATTTTGATGCTTTTGTTTTACTATCTGCATAAACATTTTAGTGTCTTGAAGAGTCTGATGAGCTTTGAATCTCGTATGCTTAGCAACATCTTCTTCTTTTGCATACTCAAAAATATCATCAATATCTTCTGATAAAGGTTTTCTAAGTATTAACCTTTTAGTCTCTAGCTTTATATTAGTGTCGATAATGTCTAAATAGATCACACACAATCCAATCTTTTTTTTATTTTCATAATACCTAAAGTTGAAAAAATTAAAATAAAAACCCAAATAGCTAAAACAGATAACCAAAAAGGAAGATACCCACTCTGGCCGAAAACAGAAGCTCTAATAGCTTCAGTAGATAGCATGATTGGATTGAAAAGATTTATAGTGCCAGCTATATGCGAGATAGCATTAATGGAATGCCAGCTATAGAAAAAGCCTCCTAACATAAAAAGAGGATTTACTATCCTCGCCCAAATCCATGACATATATTTCATGTCTTTAATCATAGACGCTAAAAATAGCGAGAAAAATCCAAGCATTATTTGAATGGAAGTGAAGCTAATTAAAAATTTAAAAAAAGAAAAATTACTCAAGTCAAACTTATTAAATAAAAAGATTTTAGCTATAGGTAAAATGAATATAGTATATAAAAATGAACTTGAGGCCCAACCCATAGCGATAGCTCCAATACTCATAAATGATGGCATTGGAAGAGTGAGTAGATAAGATATTTTTTTATTTCCTGTTATATCCATAACTAGAGTTGATGTTCTTGGTATTGCTTCAAATAAAGCGATTGCTGGGATTAGACCAATTACTATAAAAGGTCCATAATTTGATTTTAGACCAAAAGATGGCATTAAATATGTAAAAACAATTATATTTGCACTAATCATTATTAGAAGATCAATAATCTTGCTAACAATGACCTTTCTAAAAATCACAACCTCTCTAAAAACTATTTGCCAAAACGTTCTTAACAAATTTTTCATTTCTTCACTTCTTTATCTTTTTCTTTTATAAGCTCTAAAAAAACATCTTCTAAAGACTGAGATTTCCATCTCTCTTTTAATATAGATGGCTTCTCTAAAGCTTTTATAACCCCTGCGTCTAGCACACAGATCCTATCTGCTAAAATATCTGCTTCATCTAGATAGTGAGTTGTTAAAATAATAGTTTTACCCTCAGCTTTTAGATCTAGGATATATTTCCATAAAAGCCTTCTTAACTGTGGATCTAAGCCAACTGTTGGTTCATCCATAATAATGAGTTTTGGATCGTGCATCAGAGTTCTAGCTATTAAAAATCTTTGCTTATACCCCCCTGATAGAGAATTTAAACTAAATTTTTCATATCTTGTTAAATCAAATTTTTCTAAAAGATATTCTATTCTTACTTTAATCTGTTTTCTGGTGAGCAAATAATATCTTCCGGCAAAAGTTAGATTTTCTTTTACATTTAAATCCAAATCTAAATTTTGTATTTGAGGACAAAACCCTAAAATTTTCCTAAAAGAGACTACATCTTTGAAAATAGATTCATCATTAAATAATATATCACCAGAGGTAGGTTTTAAAAGTGTTGCTATTATAGAAGATAGAGTTGTTTTACCGGCACCATTAACGCCTAAAAGTCCAAGGATCTCTTTTTCTTTTATATCAAAAGATATATTTTTTAGAGCTTCTACCTTTTCTTTTTCAGAGGTATATATCTTAGATATCTTATCAATCTTTAAAAGTGTTTTTTGCATGATCTTTTATAAAAATTTTGAAAATTACTGAAATTATAAGAGATGATTCCAATAATTAAAAGTGAATTTTGTAAATAAAAAATTTACGAGTAATATTTTTTTTTATATATTGAAAAAAAAGCCCAAAAAAAAACATGAAAGCAACAAAAGCATTAAAAGAATTAAAAGCACAAAAAGCAGGATCTAGGGTGCTATTTTTTGTGCAGATATTTTCAACACTAAGCTATAGCATACTATTTTCTACTTTAGTTCTTTTCATTACAAATGGACTAAAGCTAGACGATGTCGAAGCTACTACCATTACAGCGAGTTTTGTAGCGTTTAATTTTGCTCTTCACTTAATCGGCGGATTTGTTGCTGGAAGACTATTTTCTTATAGATCTTTATTTGCACTTGGAATGCTCTTGCAAGCCTTGGGTTGCTATATTTTATCTACTTATCAACTATATTTAGGCCTCGCTATTTTCTTATCAGGAACCGGTCTTAACGTTACTTGTATAAATTGTTTGTTAACTCAGTTTTTCAAACCCCATGATAGAAGAAGAGAAAAAGCTTTTTTATGGAACTATAGCGGTATGAATATCGGCTTTTTAATCGGTTTTACTATAAGCGGTTTTTTTGAAAAAACAGCTGATTATTCCAGTCTATTTTTAATAGGTGCAGCTTCTAACATTTTAACTTTTATTATAGTTCTATCTACCTGGAAAATCCTAAAAGATAAAAAAACCTATTTCTCATTTTTAAATATAAAAAAAAGATTTATATTTAGATTTTTCGGGCTTTTAATAATCGCATCAATAATTGCAACTCTCATATGGCTACTTAGATATTCATCTTTTTCAAATAAGATGATTTTAATAGCAGGCGGGGTTATGTTTTTTGTGATTATCTTTTTAGCTCTCAAACAACCTACTGTAATAGCTAAAGAAAAGATGTGGGCATTTTTAATTTTATGCTTTATGGCGCTATGTTTTTGGACTCTTTATATGACAGCTCCCTTGGGGCTTATCCTTTTTATTGAAAACAACGTTAATAGAAACGTTTTAGGGTATACTATTCAACCTCAATGGACGCTAAATATAAACACTGTAATAATTATTATCGGCGGACCTTTGATGGCCATTTTATATAATAGGCTTAGAAAAAAAGGGTTTAATATAACGATCCCTATTCAATTTACCCTATCTTTATTTTTGATAGGCCTTGGATTTGTTGTACTCGCTATTAGCATAAATTTCGCTGATTCAAAAGGATTTATTAGTTTTTGGTGGATTGTATTTAGCTATATTTTACAAAGCATTGGAGAGCTATGCATTGGTCCTATTGGTTATGCTATGATAGGACAGTTAATTCCTCATAAAATTCAAAACATAATGATGGGAACTTGGATGATGTTAACAGGTGTTGCAGCTATCTTTGCAAATATTTTCACTAAAATGGCTATTGGAACATCTAAAAGTACCGATCCACTAATTACAAATCCCTCTTTTTTTAAAACGTTTATTATTTTAGGCGTTTCGACAATAATTGCTGGAATTATCACTCTTTGCATCGTTCCATTTTTACACAAACTAAT
>JAAKFW010000135.1 GCA_011064905.1 Candidatus Anoxychlamydiales bacterium
TATCCGCACGCCATTTCTCCGACTGAGATTTCTTCTTTACCACTTAAGTTAGCCCAGGATTTTCATTTTATTAAGCAATTACAAACAAAAAAGAATTTACCTCTCAAATATGTTCCCACTGATCTTAAAAAGAATAAAGAGGTTGTCTTGGCTGCTGTAAAACAAAATGGCGGGGCTCTTGAATATGCTCACGAAGATCTTAAAAAAGATAAAGAGATTGTCTTAGCTGCTAAAAGACATTAAAATTCTGATATGTTGCAAACTAAATTTTGTCGTGTACAGAGCTCAAATATAAAAGAAATTTGCACTAGAAGAACAAAAAATTATCAAAACAAACTTACTTTTCCCTTAAAATATAACCTCCTTCTCTTAAAATTCTTCTTTTAAGCTCTCGAATTTTCTCAATTGTAATATTATTTATGGATATTTCTTTTTCTACCAAACCTCTTAGAAGAGGATTTGCTTCTTTTGCTCGGGAAACAGTTTTTAATATATCTATTTTCAAAAGCTCGAAAGCATAACCATTGATTTGTTTTCCTTCTATTAAATCAACTCTTTTTTCAACAAATCTTTGAGCCAATGAGTTACTTATTTTTTGCAGAACTGTAAACCATAGATTATTATTACTTTTTAATGTTACTGAATAAAATTTCCTTGAAACTAGTTTAAAAACTTTTATATCAGGTAAATCCAAAATATTTTCTTGAAGGCCTATTTTCAAAATACTTTCTAAAATTTCCACAGGTAAAGAATCAAAAGAAGCCAAACAACTATCAGATGGTATAACCATATTTATCTACCAAAATTTAACAAGATCTATTTATTTAAAAAAATAAAACATGTGTAACATATTATGAAACTGAAATTATTATCAATACAATATTATTTTTTAACTTTAAAACACTTTTTACATTAAAAGAGTCTGTGCTGCAGATCGATTACAAAACACAACTGCTCTTCTAGAGCGATAGGAGTCCATTGCCTTTACCTCAAAGGAGAATGGCTTCCATCTGAGTTCTTTTTCAATTTCTCTATAAAGCTTTTTGATTTTTTCAATAATTATATCTGAATCATTTTTAATATTTTTATTCACCCAATTTCTTAAATAAGAATCCTCAAAACAATGCAATTTATGCAATCTTGCTTTATTTAAATTTAATCCTACATGAACATGAACAAGATTAAATATTTTTTCTTTAGTTATTTGAGGTCTTATGGTGAAATTTATTTTTTCAGCAATATTTCTCCAAACATCATCATCGGTTGCTATTTTATACCATTTTCTACCAAGAAGGCGAACAGCTTTGAGATCAACAATGTCCAAATCTTGTTTTAAAATGTATACTAAAATCTCTTCAGGCATATTTTCTAGTAAAAAAAGTGGATTTAGCGTCATATTTCAATGTTTGAATTGTTTTGAAGAATAAACTTACAAAAATATTAATTTTTTGCTACAAAAAAATTATCGGAGGTGAAAAATTGAGAGTAGTAAATATTGCTGCAGAGATGGCGCCAATTGCAAAAGTTGGAGGGCTTGGGGATGTTGTAGGAGGCCTTTGCAGTGAACTCGTTAGAAAAGGTATCGATGCTGTAGTTATTTTACCTAAATATAAAAATCTCAAAACTCACTTTTTAAAAGATCTTAAAATTTATAAAAAAAACTTTCAAATCTTTGAAAAGAGAAGATGGCAAAAAACTACTATCTATTCAGCTAAATTAAATAGAGTTCAAATCTATTTAATCGAAGATAATAAAAACTATTTTTCCAAACCAAACATTTATGGATACAAAGCTGATGTAACAAGATTTTTATTCTTTTGTAAAACAGCTCTAGAATTTTTAAAATCTGAAAATAAAAAAATTGATATTTTGCATCTCCACGATTGGCATACAGCTATTATAGCGCCTCTTTACAAAGAGATTTACTCTAAAAACACTCTAAAGGTAAAAAAGATTGTTCTTTCTATTCATAATCTAGGATATCAAGGCTACTTAAAACCAAAAGATATAGATAATCTAGGATTTGATGGTAGATACTTTTTACAAGATAAAAAACTAAAAGATCCAAATAGGCCAAAAACTTTAAATATTTTAAAAGGTGGTATTATTTATTCAGATTTAATAGTTCCTGTATCTAAGGGCTATGCAAAAGAAATAATGCTAAAAGAAAACGAGAAAAATCTACATAAAGTTATAGAGAAAAATAAAAAAAAGATTAAAGGCATAATAAATGGGATTGATCCAAAATATTGGAATCCAAAAACCGATAAATTTTTAAAATATAAATTATCTTGCGATCTATCTATAAAAAAATTAATAGAACAAAAAAAGAAAAACAAAAAAGATCTCCAAAAATATTTAAATTTAGATCAAGCCGACAAGCCATTGGTGTGCTCAATTGGACGATTAGTGCCTCAAAAAGGCCCTAGTTTAATAAAAGCGTCTTTGATGGCAGCTTTAAAAAACAATGCCCAGTTTGCGCTGCTTGGATCTGTTTTTGACAAAGAAACCACTAAAGAATTTTATAAACTAAAAAAAGATTTAAAGAATAACAAAAATGTCTCTATTGTATTTGAACATAATGAAAAACTCGCTCACTTAATTTTTGCAGCAGCAGATTTTGTAATTATTCCATCTTTATTTGAGCCTTGCGGCCTTACTCAAATGATAGGCTTTAAATATGGAGCTGTTCCCATTGTTAGAAAAACAGGAGGACTCGCTGAGACAGTTTTTGATTTAGATGATACAAAAATAATTAAAACTAAAAGAAATGGTTTTTCTTTTGATAAATTCAGTGATAATCAAGCAAAAAAAGCAACTATAAGAGCTCTAAACTTTTGGCATAACAATAATAAAGATTTTTATATGCTTGTCAAAAAAAATATGAACCTAAATTTTTCTTGGGAAAATTCTGCAAAGAAATATATACAAAGGTATAAAAATCTACTCAGATAAAAAAATTTTCATATATTTTCTATTTGCATAAATGTAATCTACAGCGCTGATAACGCTATAGATAGCTGCAATTGATACTAACCCAAGAGAAGTCCATCTTAGAGACTCTAAAGAGAGAAATCCTAAAGTAAAAGGAATTAATAAAAGAACGATAGTAATGCTTACAATTGCTTGCAAAAGAGTTTTAATTTTACCACTTTTTCTAGCAGCGAGCGCCACCCCTTTTAATGCACAAATAGTTCTTAAGGTACTTATAAAAAACTCTCGATATAAGAATACAAATACTAGTAGCATTGGAATATCGATCCAGCTTTGAGTGAAGGTTAAAAAAACAGAAATATTAGTAATACTATCTGCCATAGGGTCCATAACTTTTCCAAGATCAGTTACCTGATTTCTTTTCCTAGCTAAAAATCCATCTACTAAATCTGTAAGCTCACAAAAAGCTAAAATAAATAGTAAGATATATGGCATCCAAAGAAGATCTATTTTAAAAAAGCTATATTTCAAATAAATTAGAGGAAAAAATGGGATAATAACAATTCTAAGAAGGGTTACATAATTTGGAATATTCATTTAATACCTTAAAAATATAGTTGGAGTTTAATAAAATTTATTGAATTTTAGCAAGCTATAATCTTTGTTTAATAGCTAACTGACCGCAAGATGCTGCAATATCTTTTCCTTTAGTATATCTTTGAGAGACTATCATTTTTTTAGATAATAGAAAGGATTTGAACTTAAAAACTTTATTGTTATCAGGCCTTTTATAAGCTAGATGATCTATTTCGTTATAAGGAATTAAATTAATAGAGCACTGAATATCTTTTAAAAGTAGATATAGTTTTTTTGCACACTCAATGGAATCATTGATTCCATCTATTAAAATATATTCAAAAGATATATCTCTTTTCGTAGAAAGGCCATAGTCTTTTAAAGAAGCTATTAGATCTTTTAGTTTATATTTTTTTGCATATGGCATTATTTTTTTTCTTATCTCATCTGTAGGGGCATGCAATGATAGGGCTAAATTAACTTTTAGATTTTTTTCTTTTAATTTTTCAAGATTCTCCAAAATTCCAGATGTTGAAACAGTTATTCTTCTTTGGGATATTTTTAGATATTTATCATCAGATATTATCTCTATTGCATTTACAACTTCATCTAAATTTAAAAGAGGCTCTCCCATTCCCATAAAAACAACATGGCTCAAATTTTCATTTATATCTTTAGATACTAATAAAATCTGCTCAATTATCTCAAAAGCAGATAAATTTCTAAAAAACCCTTTTTTTCCAGATGCACAAAACGTACATTTAACTCGGCACCCTACTTGAGAAGAGACGCAAATAGTTTTTCTTTCATCAGATAGAATAAGTACAGCCTCAATAAAATAGCCATCCTCTAGTTTGAAAAGATATTTTTTAGTCTCTTTATCTTTAGACTCTTCTGTCTTTTCTAGTTTTAAAGAACTTAGAGAGTAGTTTTTTTTCAAAAAATCTCTTAAATCAAATGATAGATTTGTCATCTCATCAAAAGAAAAAACTCCTTTTTTATA
>JAAKFW010000136.1 GCA_011064905.1 Candidatus Anoxychlamydiales bacterium
CACGAAAGATGCTCTAATATCTATCGCTAAAAAAGCTAAAACATCAAAAACTGGAGCTAGAGCTCTTCGTATGATTGTAGAGAATCTACTTCGTGATCTCATGTTTGAAACTCCATCTGATCCCTCAATCAAAGAGATTTTAATAGAAAAAGAGACAATAGATAATAAAAAAGAGCCGATCATTAAAAGATCAGCTTAAAAAAAAGACCCCCAGCTTTTTTAGAAATAAGGATCCAATAAGGTTAACTTTGGACAAAATTATTTTGTATGATGCAAAAAGAATTTTCTATTTTATTGGCTAATTAAGCATCTTGATTTCTCCCCAATCAAAAGTTCTCTAATTACGTCTTTACGTATTAATCAAGCTGTTTATTTACAATGACTTAAATTTCATTCTCTTTCAAACTTACCTGTATTACATAGATCTTCTCAACAAAATATACGGTTCTTTTGTAGATATAAAAATAAAATTAAGTTAAACTAAGGAGAAACAAAGAGATATTTTATGAAACGTGATCGGACTTCCTTTTTAGTTAACTGGCTAACTTCCAAAATACGAAAACCGTTAGTTATTCGTGGAGCTCGCCAAGTCGGAAAGACTTGGCTTATTCGAGATTTAGCTAATTCGCAAAAACGACAACTTATCGAACTTAATTTCGAAAAACGACCTGACATGGAGTCTCTGTTCTCATCGAATGACCCCAAGGAGATTATAATTAATATTTCAGCTTCAATGGGAAATAAGATCGAACCATCAAATGCAATTCTTTTTCTGGATGAGATTCAAGCTGCGCCGCGTCTCTTGGAAAAACTACGTTGGTTTGCTGAAGACATGCCCGAACTTCCTGTTGTTGCAGCCGGATCTCTATTAGACTTTACTTTGGCTAAACATGAATTCAGCATGCCTGTTGGGAGAATAAGCTATCTGTATCTTGAACCATTATCATTTGAAGAGTTTTTGAATGCGATCCAAGAACATGAGCTTCGAAGATATCTGCAAAACTATGATTGGAATCTTACTATTCCAAAAACCATTCATTCAAAATTAATGAAAATAATTAAAGAATACCTAATAGTTGGTGGAATGCCTGCAGCTGTTTCGACTTGGGCTACTGAAAAAGATCCGAATGCTGTTAATCAGATTCACTTCGACCTACTCGCAACCTATCGAGATGACTTTGCCAAATATAGTGGCCGTCTCTCGATTGAACGCCTTGAGGATATCATGAACTCAGTTCCTCGCCAGCTTGGTAAAAAGTTTGCTTATAAAAATGCCAATAACGAGGTGAGCGCCGCCCCTTTAAAGCAGGCTCTTGATCTACTTTCTAAAGCCAGAGTATGCCATCGAATTATAGCAACTTCAGCTAACGGTTTGCCTCTCGGAGCTGAAGCTAACGAAAAATTCACAAAGGTGATCATGCTCGATTGCGGACTTTGCGGCGCATCTTTAGGGCTTGCATTACACCAATTAAGATCAATATCTGAAATCTCGATGATCAATAATGGGGGTATGGCTGAGCAGCTGCTGGCCAGCTACTACGCACCATAACTCCCGCATATATCCCAGCCTCCATCTATTACTGGCAGCGAAGGAAAAAGGGAGCTGAAGCTGAAATCGACTACATTATTCAACACGAGAATCAGGTAATCCCCATTGAGGTAAAGGCAGGGACAACCGGAACGCTCAAATCACTCCATCAGTTCATGAAGGAGAAAAAGAAAATAACAGCTATAAGAGTTAATTCAGACATCCCTAGACTAGGCCCTGTACATGTGAAAGACTCATTTGGGTGCTCTATTGAATACAACCTGTTATCAATCCCTTTCTACCTTTTAGAACAGATTCATCGACTAATCAAGAGCGCTGAGAAATGAGAGACCACCGATAACTGGTTAAAATCGAAAGTTCTGAATACATCTTTCCTCCTCCTGGGCAATTTCTAAAACATTTTTTAACTCTTCAAAACTACAATATTAATTTCACCAACTATAAAGGATTTATGTACAAGAGATTGGATTTGTTAATTTTGACTATTGTTTTTTTAGAAATAGTATTAAATATCAGCTAAAAAAAAAGACCCCCAGCCTTTTAAACTGAGGATCCAATTACGAGGAAATTTTTTATTTATTATTATCTAAGTTGCAATGATCCTAGAGCGACTAGCGCTGCAAAAAAGTTAATATTAAAGAAACTTGCCAGTGTTTGGTTTGATTTATCATAAGATGAGGAAAGCATACCATTTATTTGTGACATAATTGTTTGAACTGCTTCAGCTTTTATTTTAATATTTTCTTGCGCTGCTTTTGGGAGTGCAGCAAGTCCTGGTGCTGCTGCTTGTAAAATAGTAGACTTTTGAGTGGCCATTTGCATTTGGGTATCAGCTAGTTTCTGTTTTTTTTCATTTGAAGTTTTAAGGTTTTTTAATTTTTTTTCATTATCGTCTATAGTTTTTTGAAGGGTGTCGTTTTCAGCTCCTGGTTTCATCCCCTTGATCTTTTCTTCGTCTCCTTTCTGTGTTTTTTGAAGTTTTTGTTCCTGTTCTAGTCCATTTTTCACCAAACCATGTGCATTGCTTACATCGTTCATAGTCATCATTCCACCACCAGCAATCACTAAATTAGAAACCGCATCAAACAAAGCTTGATACATCATCGAATTAGCAGCAGCGTAAGAAGCTGCAACCAGCTGATCTAAAGTCTTAGCCTGCTGCATTCTTAATAAATCAATTAATCTATTAGTTTTGCTAGTTACAATTGTATTATACGCAGCCGCTAAGTTCAGTGCGTCTTGTGCATTAGAAGGGTCAAAGTTAAATCCTCCTGATCCTGAATCTGCCATTTTATCCTCCTTTATTTTTTGTTATAAAAATATAATTTTTTAGCTTTACTATTATAATCTCTTTCTATGATATCTTTAATCATTGTAGTTATCTGATTTAAAGTACTTGAATCACTATCGAAGTGTTTTTTTAGAAAGTCGATAAGTCCTTTACATTTTTCAGATCCTGTTTGAGTTTTCAAAGTCCCTGATGTTAATTCACCCTTGTTTATCGCCCAGTATGCTTGAAGTGAACCATATACTGCTAATCCAAACGCTCCTGCATAAGGTCCCGTTCTAATTGCTCCCTTGTTTAAAGTATTGCATTTTTTTTGGAGTCCTGCAGCATTTGGATTTTCAGGACTTTCAACTTTTAGTAAAGATAAACCCGGTAATATAACCACAAAGGCTGAAACTCCTTCTATTATATTAGAAGATTTAGATATTTTAGCGGCTTGAAGTCCATATGAAGTGTAGTCATTTGTATAATCAAGCATCTTTTCATTTAATTGATCCATTATCTTACTAAAAGTTAACATCAATATAGACTCTTGCATCATTACTTTAGTTAACGCCTTTAACATTTCCCCTATACTAACAGAACCAGATTGATAGTTTGGTTGTTTAGCAGAAGGCGTTAAAACCATACTTTGAGCTTGTGTATTACCCATATTTACCTCCTTATTGGCCTGTATATGCTTGTCCAAACATATTTATAGCTTGTTGTACGTATCCAGAATACTGATTTTGCTTTTGGCTATCATTATCCATGAATTTTGACGCATTTTGAGTTGAGTTATTTAACATATCTGTCAGAGTACTTTCTATAGCCCCTGTATTTTGTACTTGAGCTAATTTAATTGGATCTACAGGTTGTGTTACTGAATTTTTAAAGTTTACAGCTGAAGGAGCTATTCCTTTTAAAAATGTATATAAGCTAAAACATAAAAATGCACCACCTAGAGGATATTTTATAGATCTCATACCATTTTTAACTATTCTACTAATTTTTCCTGGTTTTGCCTCTGCAGCGTCTCCTGTCTTTTTAGCGTCATCTATGCCAGTATCATTAGATGGGTCACCAGTAGTATCAATTTCAGGTGGCTTTGACTCTTCAAGAGGTCCTTTTGGGAGTTCTTCCGACGTCGTAGAGCTAGATGATGATGTGGAAGGAGGCTTAGCTGAGGCTCCTCCTTCTCCGTTGATAGGTGGTGCGTTTTGTTTCAGTCCCTCCTTCCCCTCGCCCTTGCCTTCTCCTTTGCCAGCCGTTACGTCTTCTCCTTCTCCTCCTCCATAAAACATAGTTACTACTACTATAACCATTATAACAACTGAAGCTGCTATAAATATCCATCCTCTGTCAGCTATATCTGCGAGTTTTGATAAAGAATCACTGTTTGCAACTAATTTATCTTCAGCTTTAGCTAAAAACATATTATTTAAAGATATCTGATCTATTTGAGATAACATATCCAAACTCTCTGTATTCATAGAGTCACAAAAAGCTTTTACCATTATCATCATAATATTTAAAATGCCACTAGATTTGACATCTAATAGACCTAAGTCTTTAGTTTTACCTACTAAATAAGAATTTATTTGATTTACAAATCCTTTGACATCTTTTTTATCTGAAGAACTTAAATTTTTATCATTTTTAA
>JAAKFW010000137.1 GCA_011064905.1 Candidatus Anoxychlamydiales bacterium
TTTTTTGTCATTTTAACACTAGCCATAGCTTTTTTCTCTCGGCCAGTATTTATCAACTAAACTTTTTTTCATGGCAACTTCTTCTTTATTAAAACACTCTGCTAACATTGTCCAGCCTTCATCTAAAGCGCCTTCTAAAGTTATATTAACATCTAAGTCCATAAGTTTAGATTCAAAAAAATTAGAAAATTTTAAGAGTTTTTCATCAAAGTGTGATAATTTAAATCCCATTGACTCTCTTTCTTTTGCTTTTTTAGAATCTGCATAGAGTCTTATCAGTGTATTTGCAATTTCTGAGTGATCCTCTCTCGTTACCTTTCCAATAACATTTTGTTTTAAGCGAGATAACGATCCAAAAGGATCAATCATAGCATTATGTAAGTAAAACTGCCCTTCAGTTATATATCCTGTATTATCAGGGATAGGGTGCGTTACATCATCACCTGGCATTGTTGTAACAGATACAATTGTAATAGATCCACCTTGATCGATATCTACAGCTTTTTCATACCTCGCAGCTAAATCTGAATATAAAGATCCAGGATAACCTCTATTTGAAGGAATCTGATCCATAGAAATCGATATCTCTTTTAATGAATCTGCAAAAGCTGTCATATCTGTTAAAAGCACTAAAACAGTTTTTCCCTCAACAGCAAATTTCTCTGCAGAAGCGAGCGCCATATCAGGCACTAGAATGCACTCTACAGCCGGATCTGTAGCTAAATGAACAAATAAAACAGTTTTATCAATACTTGCAGATTTTTCAGCATTATCGATAAAAGCTTGATAATCATCAAATCTAAGTCCCATGCCACCTATTATTACGATATCAGCATCTGTTTGATTTGCAATTCTCATAAGCAGTTGATTATAGGGCTCTCCTGCTATTGAAAATATCGGGATTTTTTGTGATTTTACGAGACAATTAAATACATCGATCATAGGAATATTCGTTCTAATAATATCTCTTGGGATTATTCTTTTTGTAGGATTAAAAGATGGAGTATTTATATTTATTTTTTCACCAATAATTTCAGGGCCACCATCGATTGGAGCACCAACACCAGAAAAACATCTCCCTAGAAGTGACGATGAAAAAGTAACGCTCATCTGTCTATTTAAAAAACTTAGTTTGTCACCTGTTGATATTCCTCTAACATCTTCAAATACCTGAAGGGTAACTAAATCTCTATCAAACTTCAAAACAGAACCATATGTTGTAGTTCCATCAGATTTATAAATAGTAGCTAGCTCACCTAAAGCAACATTTGTCGCTCGAACAGTAATTAAACTCCCTCTCATATCGATTATACGATCGTAAACTTTAAGCATAAAACTTCCCTTATATATTTAATTTCTCTTTTATTCTTGTAAGTAGCTGTTTATATTCTGATGATTCATATACTAGATAGTTCAAATTCTTCAAATCATTTTGAACATCTAAAAAAAATGATCTTGCCTCATCTAATGTATCAAATTTGAATTCTTTATCAAAAATGGTTTGTAGAAGATCAAACATTTTAACAGTTCTATTAATTGGACAATAAGCATCTACTGCGTCAAATGAATTTTGTTGTAAAAAGCACATATCATATATTTGTGATTTTAAAAATAAAATCATATCTTCTATTGAAATCCCCTCTTCTCCTACAACCTCCATTCTTTTTAAAATCTCATTGCCTTGTGAAAATATTTTCTGCGCTTTTTTAACTTTGTTCATCCAATTATCTGAATAATCTTTTAGTTCATGAGAGGCCTTATCTAAATATTTTGTCCAAGAAATCATAGGATCGATAGCAGGATATTTCCTTGCATCAGATCTTTCTCTAGAAAGCCCCCAAAAAGCTCCAACAACGCTGAGTGTTGATTGAGTAACCGGCTCTTCAAAGTTTCCTCCAGCTGGAGATACAGCGCCGCCTATCGTTAAAGATCCCAATTTTTTGTTTTTAATTTCAATAGATCCTGCTCTTTCATAAAAAGCTGCTATTCTAGATGCTAGATAAGCTGGAAAAGCCTCTTCTCCCGGGATCTCTTCTAATCTTCCTGACATCTCTCTCATAGCTTGAGCCCAACGAGATGTGGAGTCGGCTAAAACTAAAATATCGAGCCCCATTTGACGATAATACTCAGCTATCGTAACCGCCATATAAACAGATGCTTCTCTTGCAGCGACCGGCATTGAAGAGGTATTACAAATAATAACTGTACGGTTAATTAATGGCTCATTAGTTTTTCTATCTATTAGCCTTGGAAACTCCCTTAAGACTTCAACAACCTCTCCCGCTCTCTCCCCACATGCAGCTACTATTACAATATCTACATCTGTATGTTTTGCTAAATGATGTTGCAAAACTGTTTTTCCTGCGCCAAAAGGTCCCGGCGTACAAAAAGTACCTCCTTTTAAAACTGGATAAGGAGTATCTAAAATTCTCATACCGGTTGTCAGCATTTTAGAAGGTCTTTGTCTTTTTCCTTCAACAAGTGGCTTTTTAATTGGCCATTTTTGAAGCATTGAAATATTTAGCTCTTTTCCATTTGCATCTTTAGCTTTTACAATCGTCTCTTCGATTGTATAAGATCCATTTTTTGCTACCCAAGTAACTTCAAGCTCACCTCTTATTGCAAAAGGAACCATAATTTGATGATTAAAATGACTCTCTTTTACTTCTGCTAAAAAATCACCTCTTTTAACTTTAGCTCCAACTTCTATTTTCGATACAAAGTCCCATTTTTTATCTCTATCTAATGCATTTAAATAAAGCCCTCTAGATAAGAAAAACCCAGCTTTTTCTGCAATTTTTTCTAAAGGATTTTGAAGTCCATCATAAATTGAGGTTAAAAGACCAGGCCCTAGCTCTGCTTCTAAAAGGTGCGATGAGAATTCAACCGGAGCATTTAATTTAATACCGCTTGTATCTTCAAAAACCTGAATTTTAGCAACATTAGATGCTATTTCAATTACCTCTGATGCAAATAATCTATTTTCAAGTTTAACAAAAGTGACTTCACCTTGTTTAATATCACCTTCAAAAAGAACATGCAGTAGATTACCAAAGGCTTTTATAACGGTTCCTGTTGCTTTTTTTTCCATTTTTTTTTCCTTTATAACTTTTCTATTTTTTCTCTTCCGATCTCTTCGTTTAACTTATAAAAATCCTCTACTATAATTAGCAAAGCAGCATAAGAGAGTATCTGATCGATTGAAAATGGTTTTTTTTCTGAAAATATCTCTATTTGCTTAAATTTATATTCTAAAAGTTCTAGATGCAGTTTTTTGGGATCGTTTATATGTTTTTTGTATATTTTTTTTACCCTGTGATACTCGTGAGGAGGCTCAAATGTATCTTGATCTTTTTGCGCTAAAATATATGCTACAAAATCATCTGTTGGATCTTCAAATTGCAATTCTTTTAAAATATCTCTATTTAGTTTCTTAGCTCTAAGCGCTGTAGCAACCAATCTAAGCTCTCTTTCAAACTTAAAATAAAAATTTAAAAAATCTTTTTCTGAACTTTTGATTTTATTAAAAAAAGAGGCTATCAAAAAAGAAAAATACTTTAGTCGATCTTTTGTTTTTTCATATCTATCTAAAAAATCAAAAACAAAATCATCAAAAAAATCTTTTATCAAAATAGCATCTTCTAACTCAGCTGTATTTAAATTACCTCTAGGATCTATCTCTTTATTTAACCAAAAAAGCCTCAAATTAGTAATATCTATAAATTTTTTAAATATTTTAGCTTTCTCTAGATCTGAATCACTTAAGTTCATTTTTAACATAAACTTTAACTCTTCAAAGCTAACATCCGGCTTAGCTTTTAAAGAGATTGTTGGCAATGCTGTCGCTAAATAGTAATACTTCATAAATCTATTCATTAAAAATTAAAAAGCGAAAATCTGATCTTAAATAATCTGCAACTAAATTTTTGATAGCATTGTTTGAGATATCAATAGTTATTTCTTTATCATGGATTTTTAGTTTGATGCCACCTTCAAAATCCCCAAGTAGAACTTCTTTTTCTCTTAGCTTATCTACAGCCTCTTTTAACAAAAGCTTATTTATCTCTTTTACATCTACCTCTTTTGGGATATATGCGCTTACATCTGCATCTATTCCAAATTTCTCAATGGTTTTCACTAAAACATTTATTAAATTTGCTATAACTTTTGGATCTTTTGTCTCATCTACAATCACATCTTTTAAATTTTTAGAAAATAGCTCATTTTCAATTTTTTGCTTCAAAACCTCTAAAGCTTGCCGAGCAGCTAAATTCAAAGCAGAATCAAATATTTTTCTATCTTTTTCTATCTCTTTTTTAGCAGATAAAATCATCCTCTGATTTTCTTTATGAGCTTTTTTTATAATTAAATCTGCTGAAATATGAGCATTTTCCACTATCTCTTTTGCTTGTTCTCTAGCTGGAAGCAAAGTTTCATTTCTTATAGATTCACAAATTTTTTGTATTTTATCTTCGCC
>JAAKFW010000138.1 GCA_011064905.1 Candidatus Anoxychlamydiales bacterium
TCTAAAGAAATTAGAAAAAGATATAAAAAGAAAAGCTCCATATAAAACTATTGAAGCTGATAACAATGAACTTTTGATGCTCCTCGGCGAATGTAACTACATCGTTAGAGAATTTCACGAAAATTTAGCAAAATAAGTTTGTAAAAAAAGTTTAATCTATCCTAACTTAGTTGGTTTAAACTAAGTTAGGATCTTTCATGTCATATAAAGTTAACCAAAAATATAAAAATTTTACAGTTACAAAATATCTTCCAATTGATGAGATAAAAGTTGAGCTTATTGAACTTACGCATAATACTTTAGGGACTCAAATAATAAAAATAAAAAATGATGATGATGAAAATTTATTTTGTATCTCTTTAAAAACCTGGCCTCAAGACTCTTTTGGTGAAGCTCATATTTTAGAGCATACTGTTTTATGTGGTTCAGATAAATTTCCGGTAAAAGATCCTTTTTTTTCTATGCTGAAAAGAAGTTTAAATACTTTTATGAATGCAATGACCGGATCTGACTTCACATGTTATCCAGCTTCTAGTTTAGTTGAAAAAGATTTTTATAATCTTTTTGAGGTATATATTGACGCAGTATTTCATCCAAAAATTGATAGACTCAGTTTTCTGCAAGAGGGTCATAGATTTGAATTTTCAAACCCTGATGATGCTTCATCTGCTTTGATTTACAAAGGGATCGTATATAATGAGATGAAAGGCTCCATGGCAAACCCTGATAGTATATTATTTCAGAAAATGCAAGAAAATCTAACACCTGATCTAACATATGCTTTTAACTCTGGAGGAGAGCCTAAAGAAATTCCAAATTTGACATATGAAAACCTAAAAAAATTCCATGAAACGTATTATCATCCATCTAGATCAATCATTTTTTTATATGGAAATTTAGATTTAGAAAAACAACTAGATTTTATTGAAGAAAATGCTTTAAAAAACGCTACAAAAAAACAACCCATTGGATTGATGCCAAAACAAAAACGTTTTTCAGAAAAAAGAACTATTGAAGAAAAATATCCGATATCTAAAAAAGAATCTACAGAAGATAGTTCTATTATCTCTTTTGGCTATTTAACCTGCCCAATAGAGGATCAGATCGATCTACATGGCCTTCTATTATTAGATAATATTTTAATGGGCACCGATGGCTCTTATTTAAAGTTAGATATTTTAAAATCTAATCTCTGCAAAGAAGTTGAGAGTGTTTTTGATACAGAAATGAGCGAAGCTCCTTACATTTTAATTTGTAGAGGTTGCAAAAATGATAGTAAAGATGCTCTTTTCAAAGTTATCACAGATAGTTTGAATAAATTGATTGAGACAACTATCGATCCAAAAATTATAGATGCAGCTTTGCATCAATTAGAATTTTCAAGAACCGAGATATCCTCTGGTACGGGCCCATATGGACTAACTCTATTTTTCAGATCTGCCTTAGCTAAACAACATGGCGTTGAGCCAGAGAATGCTTTAGTTATTCACACATTATTTAAAACACTTAGAGAAAAGCTAAAAGATCCTGTATACATCCACTATCTTATAAAAAAATATTTTTTAGAAAATAATCATATGGTGGAGTTAACACTCAAAGCAGATTCTCATCTAACAGCTGATCTAGAAAAAGAAGAGCGAAAAAAATTAGATAGCATACAAGAAAAACTTCAGCCTGATCAAATTGAGAAAATCCTAAAAGATGCAAAAGATTTAAATGAGCTTCAAAAAAAATTAGAAAAAACATCTATAGACTGCCTTCCAAAAATTGCTATAGAAGACGTTCCTAAAAAAAACAAAGATTTTGCTATAAACATCGAAGAAATAGATAAATTCAAAATATATCATCATGATGTTTTTACAAATGAAATTGCATATGTAGATCTAATATTTAATCTACCAAAACTTTCATTAAAAGAGCTGCTTTTGCTTCCTCTATTTTCATCTTTAGTAACTGATATTGGAGCGGGAAAAAGAAATTACATAGAGAATTTAAACTTTATTCAAGCATGTACTGGAGGAATCAGCTCAGAAATATTTTTAAATGTTCAAACGGATGATTTTGATAATATAGTTCCCTCTATATCAATTAGCTCTAAAGCTCTTTATAGAAATGCAGACATGATGTTTTCACTTATCAAAGATATAGTAGAAAACCCTATTTTTTCTGATAGAGCTAGAATAAAAGAGTGTTTATTGCAGCAATACACATATTTAGAAAACTCTATTGTTCAACACTCAATGAGCTGGGCTACATCATTATCTCAAAGCTCATTATCTCCTGCGGGCTTCTTATCTTCTAAATTCAATGGAATCGATTACTTAAATAACTTAAGAGAAATAATCAACGATTTGGATAAAAACGTTGAAAAACTAATTGAAGAGCTCTCAGCTTTAAAAGAAAAGGTTTTTTGTGTAAACAAAGCTGATTTAGTAATTAACTCTAATGGTGATTTTTACAAAAACCTCAAAAAAAATAATTTTTATTCTCTTTTAGATTTAAAGTTTAAAGATCTTTCTCCTTTTTCTAAGAGTTTCGAAATAGAGAAAATAAAATCCCAACCAACTTTCATATCATCGCCTGTTGCTTTTACTTCGTCTTCTTATAGAGCTATTGGATTTTCACATAAAGATTCACCTGCACTTTTAATTGCTAGCAAGCTTTTTGGAAATAAAATCCTACATAAAAAAATAAGAGAAGAAGGGGGAGCATATGGATCAGGAGCTACATATTCACCAACAATAGGTCTTTTTTCTTTCTTTGGATATAGAGATCCGCATATTTCATCAACGTTGCAAGCTTTTAAATTTGCTATTGAAGAAATCTCTAATGGTAATTTCATAGATACAGATATCGATGAAGCAAAGCTTGGGATCATTCAAAAAACTGATGTTCCTATTTCTCCTGGAGCTAGAGCGATGACAGCTTATTTATGGCTTAAAGCTAACAAAACAGATAAGATGCGCCAAGAATTTAGAGACAAAATATTATCAGCAAATAAAGAAGATATTATTAAAGCCGTAAAAAATAATCTCTTAAATCAAATTGATGATGCTATTACATCTACATTTTGCTCTAAAGAACTTTTTGATAAAGAAAAACCAAAACTATAAAAGGATAAATTATGACACGAATAGCAACATTTTTGTTGATAACAACATCGATCTTATTTTCTTCTAGTATAGAGGCAACGCCTATTAATAACACCTATCTACAAGAGACATCTAAAGCTTTTTCAGAAGTCGGTAAAAAAGCAATTCCCGCAGTTGTTTTTATAAAAGCTGAGTATAATGGAACGAAACATCGATCATCAAAATCTAGAGATCCTTTTGATGATGAATTTTTTAGAGGATTTTTTGGATCCCCAAAAGGCATTAATAAGCAGCCTCAAATTGCAGCAGGATCTGGATGTTTAGTTTCAAAAGACGGCTATATTTTAACGAACAATCATATTATTAAAGATGCAGAGAATATAAATGTTACTTTAAATAGCGGAGAAGATTTTGAAGCAAAAGTAATTGGAACTGATCCTAAAACTGATTTAGCTATAATTAAAATTGAAGCTAATAATTTACCATTTTTAGAATTCTCTAACTCATCAGATATTGAGATTGGAGAGTGGGTGGTAGCAATTGGAGCTCCCTTTCAACTTCAAGCATCACTCACTGTTGGAGTCGTTTCTGCAAAGGGTAGACAAAACTTAAGAATTACAGATTTAGAAGATTTCATTCAAACAGATGCTGCTATTAATCCCGGTAATTCTGGAGGACCTCTTTTAGATTTAAATGCAAGAATTGTTGGAATAAATACAGCTATTGTTTCACAAACTGGTGGATATATGGGAATTGGTTTTGCAATCCCATCTAATATGGCAAAACACATAATGGAACAAATTATTAATAATGGCTCTGTTAAAAGAGGTCATTTAGGGATATATCTACAACATATTGATAAAGAGATGGCAGAAGCTTTAGATTTGAAATCAACAGATGGAGTTTTAATAGCAGAGATCACAAAAAAATCATCTGCTGAACAAGCTGGCTTAATACAAGGTGATATTATCATTGCATATAATGATATTCCTATAAAAAACATGCAATCGTTTAGAAATGAAATAGCTTTAATGACGCCGGGCGATAAAGTTAAGCTAACAGTTATTAGAGATGGTAAAAAGAAAAACTTTACAGTATCGCTTGGAGACTCTCCAGACTCTCATATAACTTCAAATCAATCTCTAGAGCTTGGAATAGATGTCTCTGAAATGAAAGATATCGATCATGAAATCATAAAAAAATGGCAATATACTGATAATTTAGAAGGTGTGATGATAACTTCTGTTAAATATAACTCTATAGCTGAGAGAGCTGGCTTAAAACCTGGGATGATTATAATGCAAATCAATCATAAGAAAACAAAGAACATAAGTGATTTCAATGAATCT
>JAAKFW010000139.1 GCA_011064905.1 Candidatus Anoxychlamydiales bacterium
CTCATAACCCGTCGGTCACAGGTTCAAGTCCTGTTTGCCCCATTCTCTTGGACGATTCTTGAAATCCATCATGGTTAAGAATAGTTTTCTTACTTGAAAAGAAAGACTTGCATCTTTTAATTGCAGGTTCTGAATTACTCAATTTAAAAGTTTACGTTTTTCATCTACTTCAGAACTATCAAAGATTTTTCTAGGACGTGTAAGTTTTAAAATCTTAAGGGGGTCAGGTTCTACCTGATTATTTCCGGTTTTTTTTTAGTTTATGAATTGCTTTTAAATAATTATTGATAATATTATTTTTACTTTAAAACCGGGAATTTATCATGTTACATATCGTATCTAGAATAATGAAAAAAAATTATTCTCTTTCCAGAGCATATTTTTATTTTATACTTTTAGGGATTTTAAGCTTTTCCACTCTTAGTTCTTATGTGATACCAGAAGATCTTCAAGCTGCAAAATATGTAACAGTAATTGAAAAAAATGACGGATTTGGATCTCAATTGTACAGAAGAATGTCTGCAATAGCATTTGCAAAGGTTCACAATAAGACATACATTCACTTACCTTTTACAACGTTGCAACATAATTATGATAACGACATCAATTTACCAAGCAAGCTGGAATCCTTTGTAAATATCGGAATGGGGAGTCTATTGAAAGAAGATATAGACAAGGATTTCAATTATTTCGGGGGAAGTTTTTATGGGTATTACATAAGTTTAGCTACAGATCTTGGATGTAAGTTAAAAGAAAAACAGGATAATACTAAAATATACGAAAGAGACAGGCATCATCATTTTGAAAATCTAACTAAAGAAGATCTTAACTTATTATTAAGTGAAAATCTAAATCATCCATACATTTATGCAAGAGAAGATTATAGATATTATGTAGATAAAGATATCGACGCTTATTATAACAAAGACGTTCGAGATTATTTAAAAAAGAAATATTATTCAACAGAGAAAAATATAATCCCTTATTTTAGAAATGATGTTGTTAATGTTGCAGTTCATGTTAGACGTGGTGATGTTGGAATAGGACGTAATTGCTCAGCGAGATGGAGTTGTGATGAGCATTATTTATCTATTATGAATGAAATTAGAAAAAAATATTCAAATGTATTTTTTCATGTTTATTCTGAAGGTGGAGAACAAGAATTTGTGAAATTTAAATCTAGAGATACTCTTTTGCATCTTAATGAAGATATAAAAATGACTTTCCATGCATTAGTTACTGCAGATATTTTAATTACATCAAAAAGTGCATTTTCTTTTAGCGCTGCTCTTTTATCAGATGGAATTATTTATTATACAAAATTTTGGTATCCAAAACTTCGTCATTGGAATGCCATTGAAAAATAGTATTTGTTTTATCATGTGATCCTATAGATATTATTTCATTCTTATGGCTTGAATCACTTTATCAATTAAATTTCGATGGGTTGAATAAGGCCTAGGGCAGTGACAATCAATATACTTTGAAATATCTAGATTGTTAAAATCAATATTCCAGCGTATCCTGTCCAACCGTGGACCAATTCTATGATTTAAGCAAATAAGGTCTCCCCCATTTTTTTCCCATTTCTTAGCATAAGTATAAATCGTTATTTCATCTGTACTCCAACCATAGCCTTTCTGAGCCAAACTTCGAATTAATTTAGGGATTTCCTCGTAGGAATTAATCCCAAAAATATCACTAAAAATTTTACCTTTTGCAGCAATATAGCACATTGGAAACCTTCCTCCTTTCTCATATCCAGGAGCCATATTTCTATAAACAATAAATGCATCTTCCGAACAGGGGGCACTCCCTTCATGAAAATAGGATTGAGAAATTGGAATCATGTCAATGTCAGCAATTAGACAGCCATCATCAGGAAAAAGAATAGGAAGTAATAATCGAATAACTTGCGCTTGCAATGATTCTGGGACGCCTTCAAGCGGAGCAAATCGAATGACGTCTCCTATTGAAGTATCAATGGGGCATTTTTCATCTGCGATTAAGGCTAAAGTTGGTCTCAATCCTATAGATTCCCAAATAGGAGCAACAATTGGCCAGAATTCAATATAAGAAGGGTTATTGGTTGTTGATAAGATCACTCTTTCTAGTTCAAGCCCATAAAGAGAAAAAAAAATCAGGTTTAGAAATAATAAAATTTTATACATATAATTTCTCTAATTTTTAATATTGCACAAAATTTCGGTCAACGAGAAAAAGGGTATTAGGTCTTGGATGACACCGCCGGTAATCATCTTCATTAAGAGTATCATGCCTTGAGTGAGACCGCCGGAAATCATGTTCAGTAAGATCTGAAATACTCGTGAGGTTACTTTTGTGGAGAATAAGCGAAAGAGCAATTTGGTCAGACAGGGTCGAATAAAAAGCATTTTCGTCCTTAGCTGCCAGGTACCATAAATCGATGATTTTTTCCCCATGTTCTGTTGTTAGATCAACTCCTAAAAATCCTGCCTGACAGGCTAAAATATGATGGGTCTCTTCAAGGGTATATCCAAAATAAGCAACTGCTGTATGATTAGAGTAAGGCCCTACATTATGACTGTTTCTAATCGTAAAATATCCCTTTTCTTCGATCATTGTAAAGATGGAGTTTAAGCTAACAAGAGGAATAATAGAACTGTCCAGCCATAAAACACGCTTGTATCCCAGCTTTTGAGCTTCTTTAAAGCAACATACTTTAAAAGCAAAGGGAACGTGTGCTAAAGTTAAGGATCCTCCTTCCAGATCAGGCCAACCTCCAAGATGGTAAAGGATATGGCCCTTGAAGTCCGATTCTTTTACTATCTTAATAAGGCGTTTTAACCCATCGGGATAACGTACATTAAAAGATGTGTAAAGCACCAAACAATTTTGTTTATCCTCAATATCCGTGTTAACAGGAATAATTTCTGACTGTGGCAATTCATTTACACTCGGCCCAATGATTTTTATATTCCTTTGCCTGGCAGCTGTATATGTTAATTTCTCAAGACCTTCTCTTGCTCCATTGGTCAAGTAATTTTGAATCAAGTAATAATCTTCAAGAGTAGGATGGTAAATATCCTTAATTTGTTCGTAGATTGCATCTGAAGAGTGACTGGCTTTGCCTATTACATAAGTCTGCATACTGAAAAAATAAACAAAAACGAAGAAGATAATTTTTTTATTCATAAATCCTTCTATATAGCTGCAAAAATTAATTAAAAAAAATACTAGATTAAGAATATTTTTACAAACTAAATATGCTAACTAAAAAATAATAGAAAATAGCATTATTATGCGTATTTCGACTTCTAAAAAGGATCTTCATTCAGTATTTGTTTTAGAAGAGAGATATTTAGAAAAAAATCCCAATTAAAAGTTCTGAATGTGTCCAACCGCCCCCATTCTTCCCCTAGGGATCATAAGCTGCTCGTCTACTTTAAAGGGAATAGTTCTCTCTGATTATTTAAATGGTGTTAGAATCATTCCAAATAGGGTTTGCCATTTCTTCTGATAAAAGCTTTTTATCCCATAATGAATAGTCAAAGTGTTTTGTCTTTTACGAAAAGTTTTAAATAATCGATCCCAAAAAGAAAAGACACTTGAGTAATTAGAGTTGGTTTCATACATCTTCTCTGAGTGATGAACTCTATGCATATTAGGAGTAACAAAGCAGCTTCTTATTATACGATCCCATTTTTCAGGTAAGCCTATATTGCTATGATGAAAAATAACAATAGGCAAAAAGATGGCACCGTAAAGGGACAATTGAAACATATCGATTCCTAATAAAAAAACAATTACTAAAACTTGCAAGATG
Source organism: Candidatus Anoxychlamydiales bacterium (assembly GCA_011064905.1). Taxonomy (GTDB): domain Bacteria; phylum Chlamydiota; class Chlamydiia; order Chlamydiales; family SM23-39; genus JAAKFX01. The sequence goes on from JAAKFW010000139.1 coordinate 3,806, forward strand.
GAAGAAAATAATATCTCTCCAGCGTGAAATCTAAGAGCTGTAGTACTATTCATCTCTTGGTCTGTATGATGCATACGGTGAAAAAGCCAAAAAAAACGCAGCCTGTGATTGGCAACATGCCATAAATACATCCATAAATCTAGTAAGATAAAAGAGAATACGGTTGCGATAAAATAAGGCATTTTTATAACACGCAGAAGCCCCCAAGAATTTTCTGCTACTATTTCTGCTACTTTTGCAGTGATGAGCAAAAAAAAGACAGCTATTACTAAAGCGTTTATAATAGCTATAATCAAATTTGGAAACGCATGCTTAAGTCTGTCCTTGCGTTCTTTAAAATAGGGAAATACACCCTCGAGATAAAAAACTATTATAAGAACAGAAATAGAAAAAAACACTCTTGTGTACATTATAAATTACTCTTAAATCTTAAATAGGTATATCTATAAATATTTTTTTCATCAAGACAAACCTAGTTTCAAATGACATTTTCAATAACATTGTTTTGTAGTTAATAAAATATAATAGAAAATAAATATGTTGCAAAAACGTTGCAGTGAGTTACCTATTTAACCCACATTATCCAGTAAAATCCAATATACTTTTAAGC
>JAAKFW010000014.1 GCA_011064905.1 Candidatus Anoxychlamydiales bacterium
TCAAAATTACCACCATTATTGCATAATCTCAATCCTTTTCGAGCTCAAGATTTTGTTGAACTTACAGAGGATGAAAAAGACAAATTTTGTGAAAAAATGGATGAGGCATGGAAATCCCATCAAAAAACATATAACGAAGGGAAAGAAGAAAATAAAAAAATCCTCTCTGAAGATGTTGTAAGATGGGGATTTGAGATTCCTAAAAAGAAAGATGGAAGATTTGGATTTAGGATTGTTTATAGAATTCCTGATAAAAACGGAAGATATGTAAAAGGCCAAAATAAAGACAGAAAATACAAAGTCGATACAGCTAGAAATTTTGAATACAAAATGAAATACCTATTTTGGGGTAAATTAGATTTAGATGATTTAGATAATTTTTTTGTTGAATCCACATCAATTGTTGAAGATTGGGAAAACATCACAGAAAATGATACTAAGAGAGTCCGGGTAACAGCTAAAACATTGGTAAATCTCAAAGAAAAGATTAAAAGCTCATCAATAACTCCTATCGAGACAGATGAAGACAAAAATAAAACTTCAAATAATTGTTGGTTACATACTGGAATACAAAGTGTGATGTTAGACAAAAAAATGATGGGAGCTTTTAAAAAATTCACAGCTAAAACTCCTAAAGAACAAAATGAACTTATTGAAAAAGAATCTTCTCGAGGTAATAAAGATTGTAAATTAATTATTGAATGTCTAAGTGACTGTAAAGACAAATCAATAGAAGAACAAGAAAAGATTATTCAAAAGCATAGTGCTAAAATAAGAGAAGCTCTTGGATATAGCAAAGATTCTCAAGAAGATCCATTAACTCTTCATAGAAATTTAACTAGTTTTTTTGAAAATTCAAAATTATTACCTTCAATTCAAGCTACGATAACTCGAAAATTACATTTATTGGATCCATTATCTAATTCAAGAATTAAAGACTTTAAACCATTGACAAAATCTAGCAAAGAGAATAACGGAATCATAGAACTTGATCTACCAAATACCTCTGATACATCCACTGAAATCGATGTAACTGAATTAATACAAAGCAATAAGCCTAAGGGAGATACAACTTTAGGCCATTACTCTATAAAAGATGATAAAAAATACAAAAATTATGAAATTATTGAAGAAGAGACAACATTCGATTCTAAACCAGATGCAGTTACTTATCATATAAAACATACCAAATCAGAAGATGGCACTAAAGTAGCTCATACATTAAAAACCATACCTCTAGAATTAGAATACAAAGATAAAAAATTAATTCCTCAAGGCGGAGGAACATATAAATTAAAATATGCTATTATCCATGAGGGAGCTACAACTGATTCTGGACATTATTACGTTATCTATCAGGATTCTGATGGGAAATGGTATAAAAACAACAATTCAAGCAAAGAGCTAATTACTGAAAAGGCCGGAACTGAATATTTAAAACATGCTGTCTATTTACATTATGAACCTAGTGATTCTCTTGCGTAATATCTTAAAAAGAAATTTAGATATACACATCAGAGTTCATGAATTGGGTAAAGGGGCGCCGATAGCTTGAAAACAATAATTTGAAGATTTTAAAGATGCTGTTTTCTGTTTTTTACAAAGCGTTTCAAGCTCGGATCAGAAATCGTTTTTAGGGAAAGTTTTTGCTTTTCGAATGAGCGATCCTTTTGGATATTATTCAACAATTTCTATTTTCATAAAGAATCCTTTAATTTAAAATTTTATATTATAGAATTTTTCGAAATTACCAAAGTTATGACAATAATTCATTTATTTTTTGTATCAAACAACTCAAACTATTATTTCCTAATTCATCATTATGTTTTTCTCTTATGCCTAGAAATACTTTATTCTTGAAACATTTTGGATTGTCTAATAATGCTTTGGCTAATGAAGCCTCTGCTCTAATAACGCCATCATCAATAATCCTTGAGCTTTCTTTAAGTTCTAGGGAACCTAAAACGTATCTTTCAAGATTAAAAAACCCAGAGGTTTGTGCAATAATTCCAGGAACCCGAAACGCAGCTGTTTGTAAAATAATTTCAGGAGCCCTTAGCTGAATGGATGATTTTATTGAACTTATATTCCAACCAATAACTTTCACCAAAAAACCCGCTATCTTGGCAATAATGCAAGATACTTCTGTACTTAGGTCAGAAAATGTCCTAGATTTTATGAAAACATATTTAACATCTTTTTTTAAATTATGCATATTTAAAGCATCTCCTTGCACACCACCACCAATAGAATGGCCATAACCAATAATTTCCTTCGCATCTAAACCATTTTGCTTATCTTCAGCGAAAGCTAATATTGCACGATAAGCTTTAGCCATGGCTTGTCTATTTGGTAATCCAGTACTCGCTCCAACACCAGGATAGTTAAATACAATAGCATTGGCATTTAATCTGCTTAGAATTTCTTTGAATTCATAAGAATGTAATTTATCTTCATAAAATTCAGCATTTCCATTAGACGCTAATATCCAACGACCATTATCTAAAGTAGAGGGCTTGCCTAAGATTGTAGTATCTATTTGATAACCATCTACTTCAATAGTTAAGCGTTTATATTTAAAATCTCCATCAAGCTTTTTTAAAATTGCTGATCTACTCTGAATTGCATGATTTTTCCTATAGCCTATTAGACTAGGCGTTGACGCCGGAACGATGGCAAGTTTTCCTACAAGAAAATGAATAAGCTTATATATTCCGATTGGAAATATGATAATAGATAATAATTGTTTTGTTATTCTAATAATTTTATATTCAGTATTCCATCTATAGCTAACTGGTAATAGAGAGTTTTGTGTAAATTCTTTGCTTGTTGTTGTCTGATAATCTGATCGTTTATAAAAAGCATTTTCTCCGCCTAAAATACTTTGAAAAGAATTTGTCCTATTTGCATTTTTGTGATTAGCTATGCCCACATTGGAAGAGACAATTAAACTCATCAGTATTCCTGTTTTTTTGATTTAAACTATAACTAAATTAAACAAAAGAAATCCATTAAAAGATTTTTTTTATTTTCTCTTTTCCATTACGAATAAGATCGAGCAATTGTGTTCGCTAATTAGAAGTTAATACCATTTATCAAATATAAATTTTAGTTTATAGTTATCTTTTTTTTATAACCCAAAATGATGCAAAATGAGCAAAAAACAAGATGAACTATCACAACTTGATGGGGTTGATTTTTTTCGACTTGCAACAAAAGAATCACATTCAAGAACACGTATTCGTCTACTTGCTTTAGGCATCTCCAAGCAGGAAAGAAAAAGATGGTAGTAATAAATATGTTTCAGATTAGCCTTACATCTCTACGTAATTGGGAATTATAAAATGAGTTACCTTTTGCAGCAATATTTTTCATCCACAATTCTTGATTTGGAATGTGTGTAAATCATAAATTAAAATCAAATATTTAATCTCATAAAAATTCATTGATTTACTTTTATAATTAACGCATAATTGATAACTTAAATCCGGTGGCATAGCCAAGTGGTAAGGCGGGAGCCTGCAAAGCTCTTATTCCTCAGTTCGAATCTGAGTGCCACCTTTTTTTATAGTGCCATTTTTATCATTATTATGTTGTATATAATATCTACGCCGATAGGCAATCTTAAAGACATAAGCTTTAGAGCAATTGAAATTTTTCAAAGTTGCGATTATATTTTATGTGAAGATACAAGAACTAGCAGAGTTTTATTTGATAGATATCAGATCAAAAAAAAGCTAGTTAGCTTTCATAAGTTCAATGAAAAACAAAAGCTAGCAAGTATTTTAAAGGATTTAAAAGAGGGAAAAACCCTTGGACTAATCTCAGACGCCGGAACCCCTTTAATTTCGGATCCAGGAGAAAACCTTATCAAAACATGTTTTGATAAAAACATCGAAGTAGAAGCAATACCAGGCCCTTGCAGCGTTATCCAAGCTCTTGTTTTGAGTGGCTTTGATGCGCATCCATTTGAGTTTTTAGGATTTTTACCTAAAAAACCAAGTGAGCTAAATTTTATTATCAAAAAAATGTTTTTTTTCGATGGGGTGTCTATTGCATTTGAATCTGCTAAAAGAATTATAAAAACGGTAGAGAAAATAGCTCTATTAGATCCCAAAAGAGAGATTTGCATTTTAAAAGAGATGACGAAAAAATTTGAAAAAAGAATAGCTCATTCAGCAGCTGATATGCTTAAATTTTTAAAAACACATCCTCTTAAAGGCGAGCTTGTTCTAGTGCTTAATAAAGGCGAGATAATCGATGATCTTAGTATTGAAGAGAGCGTAAAACTTCTTCAAAGCATGTATGGACTTAGTTTAAAAGAAGCTATAACAGCATCTGCAAAAATAAAAAATATATCTAAAAAAAAGGTCTATAAAATTTTCAAAATAAAATAGTTTGATCGAAAAATAGCTTATTGAAAATAATCTAAAAGTTATCTATAATTATTATTATTTAAAATAACAAATCTAGTTTTTATGACAACCTTAAAATATAGGAGCTAAAATATGCCTTCAAATCCGAAAGAGATAATTTTTAATGATCAAGCTAGAGAAAAGCTTAAAAAAGGAATAAATGAACTTGCAGATGTTGTTTCTGTAACACTTGGCCCAAAAGGCAGAAATGTGGCTATATCTTCTTGGGCAATGCCAAAGATTTCAAATGATGGAAATTCTCTTATAGATGATATTGATTTAAAAGATGATTTTGAAGATATGGGAGCAAAACTTGCTAAAGAGGTAGCTCAAAAAATAAAGCAAAGCTCAGGTGATGGCACTACGACAGGAGTAGTACTACTTAGATCAATTGTAAATGAAGGGATGAAACACATTACTACTGGAGCATCTGCTATTCATATAAAAAAGGGCTTAGAAAAAGCTTTAGAAAAAGTTTTAGAAAAGATCGATGAGATCTCTGATAAAATAAAAAGCGATGAAGATATTGAAAACATAGCAACCGTTTCTGCATCCGGAGATACAAAAATTGGCAAAGATATTTTAAGTAGCTTTAAAAAAGCTGAAAATAAAGCGAGTATAACTATAGAAAACGGAAATAAAAATGAAACTGAAATAGTGATAAAAGAGGGTTTAGAAATTGAAAGGGGTTATTTAAGTCCATATTTTTGCAATGACACTAGTAAAATGATAGTTGAAATGACAAACCCAAAGATTTTAATAACAGATAAAAAGATAAGCACTATTCAAGATCTTTTAGTTATTCTGCAAAGCACAGCTTCTACATCTAAAGAGCTTTTAATTATTGCAGATGAGATTGATGCAGATACACTCTCAACTTTAGTAATCAATAACATTAAAGGCGTAATGAAAGTAGCTGCTATTAAAACCCCTGGTTTTGGGGATAAAAGAAAAGATATTTTAGAAGATATAGCGCATTTAACAGATGGAACTTATTTTAGTGAAGACAAAGGCCTTATTTTAAAAGATGCTAAATTTGAAGAGCTAGGAGATTTGGAAAAAGTTATTATAACAAAAGATAAAACTCTACTAATCGGCGGAAAAGGAAAAAAACTTCAAAAAAGAATAGCACTATTAGAGCAAGAAAAAGAAAGCTCAGATGATGATATAGACAAAGACCAATTAGATAAAAGGATCTCAAAACTAAAAGGCGGAGTTGTAGTAATTAAAATTGGCTCAGCATCAGATAGCGAACTAAAAGAGAAAAAACAAAAATATGAAGATAGTTTAAATGCCACAAAGGCAGCTATTGAAGATGGGATAGTAGCAGGTGGTGGAATTTCTCTTTTAAGAGCAAGAGATGCAATAGATAATCTAGAAGTATCAATTGAAGAAAAAGTTGGTGTAGATATTTTAAAAAAGGCTCTTCTAGCTCCTCTAAAACAGATCATTTCAAATGCAGGCATAGATTATCATCTGATAATAGATGCTCTTTTAAAAAAAGAAAAAACATTTGGTTTTAATGTCATTACAGAAAAGATTGAAGATTTTATAAAAACTGGAATTATCGATCCTACAAAGGTTATTAAAAACTCTTTAATTCATGCTGTTTCGATTGCTAAGATTGTTTTGCTCTCTGAAGCATTAGTTGCAGATGCAAAAGATGAAGATAAGAAATAATTTGTTATTCTAACCAAACCTAAAAAAACTTTTTTTAGGTTTGGTTTTTTTTCATATTTCGTTTTTTAACATTACATTTGTTTTCCATTTTTTTAAAATTTAAAATGTAGATAACACATTTTCTCTAATAGCTTTATTGTTTTTTTATTGACTAGAGCCTATTTTTTTTTATATCTTCAAATAAAAAATATTTAGGATTTTTAATGAAAAAAATATTTTTAGCATCTCTACTTTTAATATTATGTTCTTATTCTTTTGAAAGTTTTGATGTAAAAGAGCTTGAAAAAGAATCAATTCTATATGCTTCTAAAAAGCTCGCTTTAAATTATTCAGGAAAAAAAGCTCAGTGGCAAAATCCATATGGGAATCCAAAACCTAGCGCAATTTTAGAAAAAACATCTGTTTGGCTTGATTCATATGCAAGATCTATAATTCCAAAAAAAGGAAAGACCGTAATAGAGACTCTAGGAGATCCGGATTTATGGAAAGTTTTAACGGAGATTGGCATAGATGGCATTCACACAGGACCTATGAAAGAAGCTGGAGGAATAATAACAGGAAAGCATACGCCTTCTATCGATGGCGGATTTGATAGAATCTCTTTAAAAATTGATCCAACCTTTGGAACAAAAGATGAGTATATTGAAATGGCGAACACTATACACTCTTTTAATAGTGTGCTTATTGGAGATTTAATACCTGGCCATACTGGTCTGGGCGCTGATTTCATTTTAGCTTTGCTAAATTATAAAGATTATCCAGGGCTCTATGATCTGGTTGAAATTGATGAAAAAGATTGGAGATTGCTTCCAAAAATAGACAAAAATGACTTTGCTAAAAACTTAAATTTTAACGAAGTTGATAAACTATATAAAAAGGGATATATAGTTGGAAAATTACAAAGTGTTTTTGCAGCTGGACCGGATAAAATATCAAATTGGGATGCAACAAAAAAAATAAAAGGAGCAGATGGAAAAACTAGAAGATGGGTCTATTTACACTATTATAATGCAGGCCAGCCTACACTTAACTGGTTAGATCCTAGCTTTGCAGCAGATAGACTAATAGCTGGGGATATCATGGAATCTTTAGGTGTCTTAAAAAACAATGGCGTTAGATTAGATGCTAATGGTTATTTAGGAGTTGAAATTGTACCTGGAAAAGAGACCGCTTTTTCAGAGGAGCATCCCCTCTCTACTGTTGCAACTAATTTAATATCGATGCTAACTAGAAAATTAAATTTTGCAAAAAACATTGGTGGCATTACTTATCAAGAACTCCATCTATCTATTGCAGACATAAAAGCGATGTTAGAGTTTGGAGCTGATTTTTCTTATGATTTTAATACAAGACCGGGATATACCCATGGATTAATCGCTGAGGACGCTGATTTTTTAAGACTTAATATTTCATTATTAGACAAAGCTAAAATACCACCGAGTAGGTTTATTCATGCCCTTCAGAATCATGATTCACTATCTTATGGTCTAGACGAGTTTAAAGGTAATCCTGATGAAAAATTTGAATATAAAAATAAAGAATATACAGGAAAAGAAATAGCAGACTCGATATTAAAAGATGATCTATCAGTCATACAAAAAAAAACATCTTATGGTCCTTGCGCAACTTTTGTAGAACTATGTGCTTTAGCGCTAGGTTATAAAGATTATTATAACATGACAAATGATCAAAAAGAGAAAGTTCAAAAAGCGCATCAGCTGCTCACTTTTTATAACGCTATGCAGCCCGGGATTTTCATGATATCCGGCTGGGATTTAGTTGGAGCGTTTCCTTTAAAACCTACTCAAATAAAACAACTTTTAGAAGATGGTGATTGCAGATGGACAAATAGAGGAGGATATGATCTACTTGGAACTTCTGATGAAACAATGAGTCCATCTAAACTTCCAAAAGCTAAAGCTTTATATGGATCTTTACCTAAGCAGTTAAAAGATTCTACATCTTATGCATCTTTTGTAAAAAACATGTTAACAGCTAGAAAAAAATACAAAATAAATTTAGCTACTCAAATTAAAATATTAGATGTAAAAAACTCATCACTTTTTTTATCACTCTATAAACTTTTAGATAAGTCTTATTTATTAGTTGCTTTGAATTTTTCAAAAGAAAAACTCCAAGAAGAATTTGATATTCCTCAAATAAAATTTAAAAGCGCTAAAAATATAATAACAAATAAAAAAGAAGAAAAATCATTTTTTTCTTCGAAAATAAATATTAAACTAGATAGTTTTGAAGCAAAAGCTATCAATTTTTAAAAATACTTAGAAATTAATGTGAAAAAAGCAGCAATTATCCCAGTCTCAACAATTGGAGATGCTCTTATTTTAATGATAGCAGCTAATCAATTAAGAAATTCCGGATATAAAGTTACTATTTTACACGATAATATTTATTCATTAAAAAAATGGTTCCCTCATTTTAATTTTAAAAAATTATCTTCAAAAAATTTAAATTCATATGATCATATTTTTTTAGAGCAAGATGAAGTAAAAATTGATAAAACAAATGAGTTAAAAAAACTAATAAAAACCAAATTAAGCATAATCTATTTTAGATATAATAAATCAAAATTTCCCCCTCTTTCAAATTTAGATATTTTTTTAGATGATGATCTTCCGATAGCTCAAAGCTTAGCTAAAAATTTTAAAAATTTTTTAAATAAATATTTAGATAAGAAAGAAAACATTTTAGATGAAGCTATTTTAGAATCAAGCACCCTACATACAGGGATTGTAATTCCAAAAAATCTTACACATAAAAAATACCCAAAAAGAGTAATCATTCAGCCAACTAGTACAGATGTTAATAAATGTTGGAGCAAACATAAATTTATCTGCCTTGCAAATAAGCTTAAAAACAAAGGGTTTAAATGTGTGATTTCAGTTGAGCCCAAAGAGCGAAAAAATTGGCTTTTTGTTCATGATTTAGGTTTAGATCTTCCTTTATTTCGTTCGATAAGCGATTTAGCTTCTTATATTTATGAATCATCTTATTTAATTGGAAATGATTCTTTAGCAATACATTTAGCCTCTCTTTTCAAAATTGATCATATAATGATCGCCAAAAATAAAAAGATTACTAAGAAATGGCAAGGAGGCTGGTTAAAAACTAGAATAATTTCGTCTCCTTCATGGGTTGTCAATCTTAAGGGTTTGAGATTAAGAGAAAAGTATTTTCAAAAATTCATAAGTATAAAAAAAGTTCTTAAGACTTTTTTTTTAATAACTTGCAAATAAAAGATTTACGTTTAATTTGCGATTTAAGAGTGTTGCTTAAATCTAAAAATTTAATTGATTATCAATGACTTACGGTTTTAAATGACTTTAATCTAAATATATAATTTATATTTACATTAATTAGCAACTATGCTATTATCATTATTTAAATCTATTAAATATTAAAGGTTAATTAAAATGTCTTCTATTCCTGCTCCACGACCTTATGAACCAATGCTTTGCCAAAAACGCAATGATTCGTTTTTTGTTGTAAATAACGATATAAATAACTCAAAAGTTGATGAAGAAATTGGTGAACCTAGTTTAAAATTTATAGACTCAAAGATCATTAGAAATAACAAAGATGAGAAAGACAATTTTATTTGCTCGCTCTGTTTAGAAAGTATTAAAGATGATGATTTAGTTTATCTAACTGATTGCAATCATGCGATAAATGAAAAGTGTTTTTTACAAGATGTAAATGTCCGATCTGTGAATTTGAAAAGTTTAGATTGTCCAATGTGTAGAGAAGCATTAAAAATTGACAAGCTAGTATCTTCGAAAAAAATTGAAGATCAAAGAAAAGATCGCATTATCGAATGCACATCTAAAATTTTTATCTCTTTTGTTAGTTGTGTTGCAATATCCAGTTTAATAGGAATTGCAACAGGTAGTTTGTTAGATTCAGACGTTATAAAAATAGCTTCTTTAGTCTCTTTTGTATCTTCAATGTGTTTACTGGTCAGCGCCACCATATATGGGATATTATCAAATCCTCCGGTTCAAGACCATTAATTCATCCTTATAATTTTCATAATTTATGCTGCACTTCTAGTTATTTCAATACCACCCATATATACGCATAGCAGCTCAAGAATTGGCTCAAGAAGGCCAAAACCTGAAAAATTCCTGGCCGCCCCCCCCTATTAAAATAGGCAGTGGATCAATGTTTACAACACTACTCAAAAAGCCAAAAACCGATTGTTTGAGCTCTAATTGCGATAGAGAAACAAAGTTATAAAAACATTCATAATAAGTGTTATAAATCACTCTTTACTTTAAGTTAAAGAGAATCGTTGTATTAAATCCTCAAAATATTTGTTTTTCATAGAGGAGTGGGTCCAAATAGGCTGAAAACTCCACCTTTCAACACAAAAACAACCTTTCAGCTCTAAGTCAAAAAAAGAAATTGTTTATTTACTCAAAATCCTTCAGCTCGAAGCTGTCCCAGTATTATAAAATAGCATAATCTTACCAACTTCAGGGATTATCCTCCTTAAGAGGTTGAGGCTAAGAGAAAGGCACTTACAAAAGTTCATAAGTGTAAAGGTTTTCAATTCAACTTACTGCAAATAAGCCCATTACATTAAAAGCAACTATCTACCTAATTAATTATAGTTAATTAATAATTATATAAATAATTAACAATTAATCCATTGTATTATCTAATTGATTAGTATTTATTTTAATAATAAAATTATAGATAAGAGGGAGGGAGAATATGAAAGATGAACCAAGTCACATGATGAAATTCATGAAAAAAGTCACTAAAGAGAAGAAAGTTGAGGCTAAAGAAGAAGCTAAAGATGAGAATTTCGAAAAAAGTTACAGAAAAGAGATCGCATCAAAGCAAAATAAGCAAAAAGGGAAACAAGCTAAAAGCATAGAGAGAAAAAAAAGAAAGCAAAAGAGCCCTGAGCATCTAAGTGTAGAAGAAAAAAACAAGAAAATGAAAGGCAGGACCCCTGTAATTAGAGAGAGATCGAGCAAAAAGAAAATTCGCCTTTAAAGAAAAGATAAAATAAGTTATACTTAATTTAAGCTTTTAAAAACAAACAACTTAAACATGTTTATAACTTACTTATTATGATAACAATAGCTCATTTATCAGATTTGCATTTCTCAAATATCAGTATATTTCCGCTTACTTTAAAAAGATTTATTGGCACAACAAACCTGCTTATTACAAGGAAAAGATCCTATATTGATATGCATCTATCTAAGCTTCCAAATCTTCTAAAATCCTTAGATGTAAACAATATTTTTATAACAGGAGATCTGAGCTCTACTTCATTAAAAAAAGAATTTGAAAAAGCAAAAAAATTTATTGATTCATTTGATGAAAACATAAAATTTTTCATAGTTCCTGGAAATCATGATACTTATACAAAACAAGCTGATAAATGCTCTTATTTTCAAAACATTATAAAAAGCAAAAATATCATAGATTCAAAAGAAAAAAAGATTCATCTCTTTGATCTTTCTGAGAAATGGGTATATATTGGTTTAGACACAACGTTAGTAACTCCTCTTTTTTCAGCAACAGGCCTTTTCTCTAATGAGATGGAGAAAGATTTAATAGATATTTTAGAAAAAATCCCAAAAGATAAAAACATTATTATCTCTAATCATTTTCCAATATTTCATAAAGCTGCTAAACGAAAACGTTTAAAAAGAAGAGAAGCTTTATTAAACGTAATAAAAAAATATCCAAATATAAAATTATACCTACATGGACATACCCATAAACGCTCAATTACAAAAGAAGAAAACATGCCTTATATGATTTGCTCTGGATGTTCATCCCATAAAAAAAATGCATCTTTCAATCTCTTGAAAATTGAAGATGATAAATGTTTTATGCAAAGCTATATTTTGCAAGATAGCAACTGGAAAAAAGACAAAGTAGAAGAGCTTAATTTTTCATGACATGGTATAAAAAAGGACTTTATTTTAAATGTTTAAAAGGTTGCGCAAATTGTTGCACAGGCGCTCCTGGTTATGTTTGGCTAGATGATATTGAAATAGAAAAAATCTCAAAATATTTAAAACTTTCAAAAAAGGATTTTTTAAAAAAACATACAAGGCAAGTAAGAAAAAAAATCTCACTCATTGAAAACTTCAAAAATTATGACTGCTGTTTTTTAAAAGATAAAAAATGTCAAATCTATGATGCAAGACCTAAGCAATGCGAAACATATCCATTTTGGAAAAGCAATTTAAAATCTTCAAAAAATTGGGAAAATGAAAAAAAATACTGCCCTGGAATTGATGAAAAAGATGGTCAATTATTCTCAAATGCAGAAATAAATGAAAAGATCTGATGATTTATTTTGATTTTTTAAATAAAATCTTTTAAAAATCAATAATAAATGGCAATTTTATGGACTCGGATTTTTCAGCAAAAAAAAGAATTCAATCATGGTTGGATGGACCATTCGATGAAGATACTAAAAACGAGATAAAAAAACTTCTCAAAGAAAATTCTAAAGAGCTCATCAACGCTTTTTCAGACACTCTAAACTTTGGAACCGGCGGCATTAGAGACAAGATGGGAGTTGGAACGAATAGATTAAATAAATACACGATAGCAATAGCTACGCAAGCGCTTTCCAATTATATATTATCTCAAAAATCAAAAGATCCATCAGTATTGATAGGTTACGATAATAGACAAAACTCAAAACTTTTCGCTGATGAGGCTTCAAAAGTTTTAGCTGCAAACAAAATAAAAGTTTATCTTTTAAAAGAGCTAAGACCAACCCCTATAGTATCTTTTGGGTGTAGGTTTAAAAATTGCATCTCAGCCATAATGATAACAGCATCGCATAATTCTAAAGAATATAATGGCTACAAGGTATACTGGAAAGATGGAGGGCAAGTATTGCCTCCTCATGACATAGGAATAATATCTGAATATAATAAAATAGATTCAATTGAAAAAGTAAAAAGCTTAGATACGATAGAGCATCCTTTGATTGAACTGATTTTAGGAGAAGTAGATAAAGCTTATACAAAAAATCTATTTTCTTTAGATCTTTTTAAAAACAAAATTGAAAATCCCAATCTTAAAATCGTTTACTCTAATTTTCATGGGACAGGAATTACCTTAGTCCCAAAATGTTTAAATGAGCTCGGTTTTAAAGACATTTTTATTGTAAAAGAACAGGAAGCTATAGATCCAAATTTCACAAATGCTCCAAAACCAAATCCTGAAGAAAAAAAATCTTTAGAAATTGGAATTAGGTATTTAAAAGAAAAAAATGCAGATATTTTTATAGCTACAGATCCAGATGCTGATAGAGTTGGAGCTGTTATAAATCATGAAAACAGTCCCTATATATTAACAGGAAACGAACTCTCTTGCATAATGCTTGATTATCTTTGTAAAAAAAAATCTTTGTCTTCTAAAACAGCAGCCATTAAAACAATCGTAACAACAGAGCTTTTTGCAAGTATTTGCAAACGTCACAAGATACATTCTATAGATGTTTTAACCGGTTTTAAGTATATCGCTCAGACAATTCATGAGTGGGAAAAGGATAACTCTTTAGAGTTTATATTTGGTGCAGAAGAGTCTTTAGGTTATTTAATACATACCTTTGCAAGAGATAAAGATGCGATAAGCGCTGCGCTTCTAATAGCTAAAATAGCATCGGATGCTAAAAAAGAGAATAAAACTCTAGTAGATCTTTTGCATGCTCTTTATCAAACACATGGAATTTATAGAGAAAAACAAGCATCAATTGCCTTTGAACCTACTATAGAGAATTTTGAAAAAATGAAAAAATTAATGCAAAGATTAAGAGAAAACCCACCTAAAACCATTGCTAATCAAACTGTAGCTTTTATCGATGATTATAAAACATCTGAAACATTAGATCTTCAAACTAATAAAAAAACAGTTTTAACTCTCCCTTCATCTAATGTTTTAAGATATTGGCTATCAGATAATTCCAAAATTGTAATTAGACCCTCTGGAACAGAGCCTAAAGTAAAAATTTATGTTGGAGCGCAAGAGCTAAATATAACAGATCTAAAAAATGATATTAAAAAATGTGATATGCATTTAGATGTTCTTATTGA
>JAAKFW010000140.1 GCA_011064905.1 Candidatus Anoxychlamydiales bacterium
ATAATCTCATTTATTTTAGCTACTGTATTTTATATCTTGAAAAGAGAAGCTTACATTTGTATTATTTAAGATAAAGAGGAGTTAATAAAAATGGCAACAGAGGATAAAAATAAATTTATAGATGATAAAATCGAAGAATCGATTTTAAATAGAAGAAGAATATTTCTATCTGACGCTGTAGATCAAGATTCAGCAAAAGATATTATAAGAAAACTTTGGTATCTAGAGACTTTAGATAATAAAAAACCTATACTTTTTATTATAAACTCACCTGGTGGCGCTGTAGATTCTGGTTTTGCTATTTGGGATAATATCAAATTACTTACATGTCCGGTTTATACTCTAGTAACAGGTCTTGCAGCTTCCATGGGATCATTACTTTCTTTAGTAGCGGATAAAGGCAAGAGATTTGCAACTGCAAACTCTAGGATTATGATCCACCAACCTTTAATTTCTGGAGTGATAAGAGGGCAAGCTACAGATTTAGATATCCAAGCAAAAGAGATGTTAAAAACAAGAGAAATGATTGTAAGTATATATGCTGATGCGACTGGAAAAGATCCTAAAGATATAGAAAAAGCGATTGATAGAGATAATTGGATGAGCCCAATAGAAGCGAAAGATTTTGGCCTTATTGATAAGGTTATAAAATCTTATAAAGATATAGAGTAGATGATAGAATTTTTCAAGTATAACTCTAATGGTAATGATTTTATTATTTTAGATAGTTTGGATCAGTCATTTGATTATCTATCTAAGAATCCTAAAACTATTCAAAAGCTGTGCACTAGAGAATTCTCTATTGGGGCAGATGGTCTTATTTTACTTCAAAAATCTTTAGTAGCTGATTTTAAAATGAAGATTTTTAATAGTGATGGACAAGAGGCTTTTATGTGTGGGAATGCTCTACTTAGTTTAGTAAAATTCATCAATGATTTTATCGATAAAAATTCTTCATTTATAATCGAGACTAAAGCGGGTATTTATAAAACATTTGTAAATGAAAATAAAATATCTTTTAAATCAAAACTACCTCAGATCTTAAAAGAGAGTATGAAGGTAAGTGTAGATAATAATAGATATGAACTTAAGATGTTAAACTCAGGAGTTTTTCATGGGGTTATCTTTGTAAAAAACATAGATGAGATCGATGTTTTTAAAATTGGTAAAAAGATTAGACATTTAAAAGAGTTTGAGACAAGTGGGATAAATGTTAATTTTTGTGAAGTTGTAGATGATAGTAGACTAAAAGTTAGAACTTTTGAAAAGGGTGTTGAAAATGAGACTTTATGTTGCTCTACGGGAGCTTTAGCTGTGAGTTACTCTCATTTTTTAAAAAATGAAAATATAAAAGATCTTGTTTTGCAATATAGAGGAGGAGAGATAAACACCTCCTTCGATAAAGATGAAATCAAACTTACATCAGAGCCTACCCATGCTTATAGGGGATATCTTAAGTGGATTGAAGGATAAAACAAGAAAATTTGTTTCTAAAATTAAGATGAAAAGAATCTTTTTTTGAATATAATTTCCTAAAAGTGCTATTTGTTATAATATATACGAAAAATTTTAAAAATTGCCATAGATGGAATTTATCAAACTACTTCAGAAATTTGAAAAAGATGGCAAAAAGCTTTTAAATGCTAATCAGATAAAAGATATAATTTTTTCTGATAATATCTATGAAACTCAAGTTAGAGATTCTAAATTAAAAACAAGTTTCTGGCCATTTTTACAAATCGATAAAGATAAAAATATTTTAGATGCTTTTTGCTCTTGCAAAACAGGGGAAAAGCAAGGCTTTTGCGAGCATCTAGCTGCAGCTTTTTTTTATATTACAAAAAAAAATGAGCCTATTCATGTAAGATTTAAAAAATCTTTTTTCAATGCTCTTTTTAAAATTGTATCTTTTTATATAGGGTTTGAAAAAAAGAATCTAAAGAAGAAAAAAAATGGATCATATTTTTATTTATCTAGTTCAAAAAAAGAGTTTTTTTACATAGAGACTAAAGGAAAAGAAATTGAAAGATTAGAGGAGTATTTAAAAGAGAAAAAAGAAGATAAAGATGCTCTAAAATATTCAGCTATTTCATTAGATGATATGAATCTTATAAAAGAGGGTAGAGCATCTGATGCACTTAAATATGAGATGTCATTTTTCTCAGATCTAGCTAAATGGTTTTTCCTTTTAGCAGAGGATAATAAATATAAAATTGAGTTTAAGGAACAACAAGATGGTTTATATAGCCAAGTTATAGTTATATTTGCAGATATTTTTGCAAAATTTTATATTCCTTTTTCTTCATTTGAAGAAATAGTGCCTACCCTAAACACAGTAGAAGCAAAGCTAAAATTGTATGAGTTTCAAGGAAAAAAGATTGAAAAGATTTTATATGACAGAGCAAAAAAAAGTTTTTCTATCGAAAAAACCAAAGGTTTTTTTGAAGAAGAAAAAGAGCAAAAAAAAGGAATAAAAGTTGGCGAATATATATATGTTGAAGATATTGGATTTTATCCTCAAAAACCAAATGAGCTTTTAAAAACTGATGTAGTTAAATCAGATAAGATTTCGTATTTTTTATCAAAATATAAAACTATCTTCGAAGAGAAAATTGAAAATGAAAAAATACATCTAAAACCTTATTTCCCTAAATACTTTATGTATTTTGATGAAGATCAGAATCTTCATATAAAAATGTATGTTTTTGAAAAGATGGATTTTGAAAAACCATTTTCTTGTTTTTTTGGGTCTTGGGCATACATTCAAGATAAAGGGTTTTATCTTCTAGAAGATCTATTTTTTGAAGAGATAGAAGAAATAATAACAAAAGAAAATTTATCGGAGTTTATTACTGAAAATAGAATCTGGCTTCATAATTTTGAGGGATTTCAAACACATTTTGGAGCCTTTCAATCCCATCTAGTATATACACTTACTAAAGATTTGAATTTAGTGTTTTCCTCAAAATTAGAATTTCCAGGTGAGTTTGAAAATTTTATAGATTTTGAGGAGTGGATTTATATTAAGGGTATTGGGTTTTTCTCTAAGGTGGAAAAAAGATTAAATTTGCCAATAAGACCTGGGCTTTCTATCAAAAAAGAGAAAATTGCTAAATTTATCAAATCGAACAGAGAAGAGTTAGAGCAAATTGATAACTTTTTTATAGAGAATTCTCCTATTGAAAAAATTGGTTTAAGGATTGTTTTAAATGAAGACTACAAAATTGTAATAACGCCTGAGATAAAAGTAAAAGAGGGCTTTGATATAAAAAATTTTCAGTTTTTTGAAAATTTTATGTATTTAAAAGATAGAGGTTTTTTTGAGATAACTAAATCTTTAAAACTCCCTGAGATGTATGAAAAAGAAAAAATAGTAACGAAATCAAATGAGGCTTTTTTTATTACATTTGAGCTTCAAAGATTGAAACCATATATCATTTTTTTAGATAAAAGACTTGAAAAGCCAAAATCACTTTCTTTAAAGCTTGCAAAAATAGTGAAAAGAAAAAGAAAGAGCAAAACTATCTACCAGGTAAATCTTGAGTATCAATCAGAAATTGGCAAGGTAAATGCTCTAGATATGCAAAAAGCTATAATAGAAAATAAAAAATATATTTTTTCTAAGGCAGGTTTGATGTTTTTTAAACAAGCTAGATTTAATTGGCTGAAAAATTTAAAAAAACCAAAAAAAAGTCAAAAAGATCAATTTTTAGAGCTTACATCAATAGATATTATTCGTCTTTTTATGTTAGAAGATGTGAAAGTTGCTAAAACTAAAGATGCTGAGCAAACTAAAAAACTATTAAATGAACTTCAAACTTTTGAAACCGATAAGTTTTGTGATATATCGCTTTTAAAGGCGTCTCTTTGGCCTTATCAAGAAATTGGAATAAAATGGCTTTGGTTCTTATATGTTAATAACCTCTCAGGGCTTTTATGTGATGATATGGGCCTTGGTAAAACTCATCAATCCATGGCTTTGATTGCAGCTATTCATAAAGAAAAAAATTTTAAATTTTTAGTTGTTTGTCCCACATCTGTAATTTATCATTGGGAAGAGCTATTAAAAAAGTTTTTGCCATCCATAAGAGTATATGTCTATCATGGTGTTTATAGAAAACTTGATAAATTCACAAAAGATTGTGATCTCCTTTTAACATCTTATGGAATAATCAGATCTGAAAAAGATAAATTAAAAAAACTTAAGTTTGAACTAGCAATTTTTGATGAAATTCAAATTGCTAAAAACATAAATTCTTTGACTCACAGGGCTTTATCTAATATTAATGCAACTA